>JAKAZX010000369.1 GCA_021826485.1 Pseudomonadota bacterium
CATTCCGGACGCCTGCATCCTGAATGCGCCGCGGCCCTATCCGGTCTCGGTGCGGCATGTCATCGGCCAGTTGCTGCCCGATCTGATGATGGGCTGCCTGCATCAGGCGGTGCCCGGCCGGGTGGCAGCGGAGGGATCCTCGGCGCTGTGGAATCCGCCGCTGCGCGGTGGCGGTGCCGTGTCCGGCCAGGGCGGCGGCAACCGGCGCGTGCCGCCGGATTTCGAGATCATCACCTTCAACTCCGGCGGCACCGGCGCGCGGCCGACGCTCGACGGGCTGGATGGCACCGCCTTTCCGTCCGGCGTGCGCACCATGCCGGTGGAGGCGACGGAGAATGCGGCGCCGGTCGTGTTCTGGCGCAAGGAACTGCGTCCGGAATCCGGCGGCGCCGGCCGCACGCGCGGCGGCTGCGGCCAGATCATGGAGATCGCGGCGAAGGACGATCTGGAATTCGCGGTCAATGCGGTATTCGACCGCGTCGCCCATCCGCCGCGCGGCCGCGACGGCGGCGGCGACGGGGCGGCCGGCCGGGTCGCGCTGAAATCCGGCGCGACGCTGCGCACCAAGGGCTTCCAGGTGATCCCGGAGGGGGACCGCCTGCTGCTGCACCTGCCGGGCGGCGGCGGCCTGGGCGATCCCGCCGCGCGCGATCCGGCGCTGGTCGCGCGCGACGTGCGCGACGGCGTGGTGTCGGCCGAAACCGCCCGCGCCGTCTATCGCGTGGCGCTGCGGCCGGACGGCGCGCCCGACGAGGCGGCGACGCGGGCGCTTCGCGCCGCCGCCTCTGTGTCAGCTCACTGAGTCGTGGAATTGCCGGCCGGCGGCGGATTGGCCGCAGGCGGGTTTGCCATATTGCCGGAATTGCCCATCGACGGTGAGGTCGCGGTGCCCGGCGCCGACCCGGCGGTGCCGTTCGCGGTGGCCGAGGTGACGTGCAGCGACCGCAGGGTCGCTTCATCAAGCTGCCCGCTGGCGGTCATGTTATGCGCGCTCTGGTATTGCTTGACCGCGTCCTGCGTCGCGCCGCCCCAGACGCCGTCAATGTTCCCCTTGTAGATGCCCTGCTGTTGCAGGCTGGTCTGCACCTGCTTGACCATGCCCGGTGACAGCTCCGGCCGGGCCATCGGCGCCGGGGTGCTGCTGCTGCTGGACAACATGGACGGCTCGTGCATGCCCAGCATCGAGCAGGCGGGCAGCGCCGCCAGACCGATAAGGGCGAATGTAGTCATCGCTGCGCGTGACGCTGTCATGCCTGACGCTCCCTTGAACGCCGCGGCAAACGCGCCGTAGGCCGCGCAGTTGCAGCGGAACGGCCAGCGTCATGTGCACGGGGTGGGGAGGCTGGCTCCCGGAGCAGGACTCGAACCTGCGACCCAGCGGTTAACAGCCGCTTGCTCTACCGGCTGAGCTATCCGGGATCAGCGGGCGCCGTATAGCGGATGCGCCCGGGGGACGCAAACCATGGCGGGGCGGCGGCGGATGCGCTAGGACCGCGCCTGCCATCGCGGGCGTGGCGGAATTGGCAGACGCGCCGGACTCAAAATCCGGTTCTGGTGACAGAGTGTCGGTTCGACCCCGACCGCCCGCACCACGAACCGTCCGGCGGACCACCCGGGCGTCCGGCATTGAACGGCGTGGCGACCTGTCCGATACCTTCGCCTTGCGCGGGGGCGGGCACCAGAACAGGCGGATTGATGGCAACCGAACGTCTCCTGATGGGCCTGCTGCTGGGCGGCATCGCCATTGGCTGCGTCGTCGTGCTGTACCCGTTCGTGTCCGCCATCCTGTGGGCGGCGATCCTGGCCTTCACCACCTGGCCGGTCCATGTCTGGCTGCGCCAGCATCTGCGGCTCGGCCATACCGGCACGGCGCTGCTGATGGTGACCATCGTCGCCGTGCTCGTGGTGCTGCCGCTGGCGCTCGCCGCCCCCGACGGGGCCGATGATGCCAAGCATCTGAACGCGCTGCTGCAATCCGCCGTCGCCGCCGGCCTGCCGCTGGCGCCCCGCTGGGTGGCACAGGTGCCGCTGGTCGGCGGCACCGTCACCGATCTGTGGAACACCTGGGCCGCCGATATCGACGCCATGGTGGCGTTCTTCCGCCCGTATTTCGGCGTGGTCGCGGAATTCGGCCTGTCGCTGCTGCTGGGGCTGGCGAACGGCGTGCTGGGCTTCGTGCTGGCGCTGATCATCGCCTTTTTCTTCTATGCCGCCGGAGATCGTTTTGCCTCCGTGCTGACAGCGCTGCTGGTGCGCATCGCCGGGTCGCGCGCGCCGCGGCTGATCGACGTCACCGGCAACACCGTGCGCGGCGTCGTCTATGGCATTCTCGGCACGGCGGTCATCCAGGGCATGCTGACCACGCTCGGGCTGTGGCTGGCCGGGGTGCCGCGCCCGCTGCTGCTCGGCGTCGTCGCCGGCGGGCTGGCGGTGCTGCCGGTGGGCGCGCCGGTGGTCTGGATCCCCACCTCCATCTGGCTGCTCGCCGCCGGACACACCTGGCGCGGGCTGTTCCTGTTCGCCTACGGGCTGATCGCGGTCAGCGGCGCCGATTCGATCATGCGGCCCTATTTCATTTCCCGCGGGGCGCAGTTGCCGTTCCTGCTGACCCTGCTCGGCGTGCTCGGCGGCGCGCTGAAATTCGGTCTGCTCGGCGTGTTCGTCGGGCCGGTGCTGCTGGGCGTCGGGTTCACCCTGGTGCGCGAATGGGCGCAGCCGGAGACGGCGCAGGTCATGTCGGTGGCGCGGCGCGAGGCGTCGTGAAGGGCTTGCCCGCGCCAACCCGCCACGCCCGCGGCCTGGCGGCGGAGGCAGCGGCCTGCGCGGCGCTGGCGGCGGAGGGGTGGACGGTCCTGGCCCGCCGCGCCCGCACCCCGGCCGGCGAGGTGGACGTGGTGGCGGAGCGGGACGGGCTGCTCGCGCTGGTGGAAGTGAAGCGCCGCCGCTCGCTTGTTGAGGCCGCCTATGCGCTGGGCGCGCGCCAGCGGGCGCGGCTGCTGGCGGCGGCGGAGGTGATGCTGGCGGCCAATCCCGGCTGGGGCGCGGCCGGCGTGCGCTTCGACGTGATCGTGGTGGACGCGGCGGGGCGGGTCCGGCGCATCGCCGATGCGTTCCGCGCGGGGGACTGATTTGCCGGCGCAGGCACGCTGTGCCAGCCATCGGCGATGCCGCAGACGGAGGATGGCAATGCTCAGGACATGGACGATCACCGCGGCGCTGGCCCTCGGCCTGGCCGCGCCCGCGCTGGCGCAGACCGCGGCGCCGCCGCTGCCGGCGCCTGCGCTGGACGACAATTCGCCCCCGCAGGCGTTCATCGACGCCGCCATGAAGGCGATCGCGGTCGGCCATCTCGGTGAGGCGCAGGAGGCGATCGAGCGGGCGGAGAGCCGGGCGCTCGACCGGTCGGTGAAGCCCTCGCTGGCCGGCCAGCCCAGCCAGCAGCCGCTGGTGCAGCAACTGAGCCAAGCGCGGCAGGCGCTGTCCGCCGGCGACAAGCTCCAGGCGGTGCAACTGTTGCAGGCCGCCGCCGCCAATCCGTCGGCGAAGGCGGATTAGCTGACCCGCCCGGGCGTGCGCAGCCGGTAAGCGAGCGCCTCCGCGACATCCGGGCGGCGGATCGTCTCGCTGCCGGCAAGATCGGCGATGCTGCGCGCGACCCGCAGCGTGCGGGTGAAGCCGCGCGGCGACAGGCGCAGCTTCTCGGCCGCCTGCTCGGCGAGCTGGCGGGCTTCCGGCCGGATCGCGAAGCGGCCGGCATCGGCCTCCGCGTTGGTGGCCGGCCCGGCCTCGCCGCCGCGTTCGCGCTGCACGGCACGGGCAGCGGCGATGCGGGCGGCGACGGCGGCGCTCGCCTCGCCGGTCGGCGCGTGGGACAGTTCGGCCGGCGCGACCGGCTGCACCTGCAAGGCGAGGTCGATGCGGTCCAGCAGCGGGCCGCTGATGCGGTTCTGGTAGTCCTCTCCGCAGCGCGGGGCGCGCCCGCATTCACGCGAAGCGTCGCCGAGATGGCCGCAGCGGCAGGGATTCATCGCGGCGATCAACTGGAAGCGTGCCGGATAGGTCACGTGCGCCATCGCCCGCGCGATC
>JAKAZX010000370.1 GCA_021826485.1 Pseudomonadota bacterium
CGATCTAGCGGCCGAAATCGTGCCCCGCCTCCAGCTCCGCCGCCGTCATCACCTTGCCGCGGTCCATGCGCCGCGCATCGTCCCAGGCGAACGGCGCGCACAGCCGCTCGTTCATGCCGATGTCCAGGTCCAGCAGCACGAACACCGGCGTCTGCAGGCGGTCGGCGAGGTCGAAGGCGAGCGCGCCGAACTCGAAGCATTCGTGCGGGTCCTCGGGGAACAGCAGCACGTGCTTGGTATCGCCGTGGGAGGCGTAGGCGCAGGCCATCACGTCGCATTGCTGCGTGCGCGTCGGCATGCCGGTGGACGGGCCGGCGCGCTGCACGTCGAACAGCACCGCGGGAATCTCGGCGAAATAGGCGAGGCCGAGGAATTCCTGCATCAGCGAGATGCCGGGGCCGGACGTGGCGGTGAAGGCGCGCGCGCCGTTCCAGCCGGCGCCGATCACCATGCCGATGGAGGCCAGCTCATCCTCCGCCTGCACGATCGCGTAACGCCCCTTGCCGGTCGCGGGATCGGTGCGGTAGCGCTTGCAGTAGCGCATGAAGGCTTCGGCGAGCGAGGTGGACGGCGTGATCGGATACCACGCCGCGACGGTGGCGCCGCCATAGACGGCGCCGAGGCCGGCGGCGCTGTTGCCGTCGATGAAGATGCGGTCGCCGACCCGATCCGTGCGGCGGATGCACAGGTCGATCGGGCAGGCGAAGTTGGCGAGCGCGTAGCTGCGGCCGAGCTGCATTGCGTGGACGTTCGGCGCGATCAGTTTCTCCTTGGCGCGGAACTGCTCGGCAATCAGTTGCTCCACCACCGCCGGGTCGATGTCGAGCAGCGCCGACAGTGCGCCGACATACATGATGTTCTTGAAGATCTGCCGCTGCCGCGGGTCGCTGTATTCGGCGTTGCACAGCGCGGTCAGCGGCATGCCGAGCACGGTGATGTCGCTGCGCAGGTTGCGCGCCGGCCGCGTCGAATCGTAGAACAGGAAGCCGCCCGGCTCAATGCCGGCCATGTCCTTGTCCCAGGTCTGCGGGTTCATCGCCACCATCAGGTCGGTGCCGCCGCGCGCGCCGAGATGCCCGGCCTCCGACACCCGCACCTCGTACCACGTGGGCAGGCCCTGGATGTTGGACGGGAAGATGTTGCGCGGCGTGGCCGGCACGCCCATGCGCAGGATGGCGCGGGCGAACAACTGGTTCGCGCTGGCCGAGCCGGAGCCGTTGACGTTGGCGAAGCGGACGACGAAATCATTGACGCGCACGCGGGTCATCTCCGTATCACGCTGCATGGGCGGGATGCCGGGCGCCCACCTGCGCCAGGTCGATCAGGAAGCGCTGCATGTCCCACGCGCCGGTGGGGCAGCGTTCGGCGCACAGGCCGCAGTGCAGGCAGACATCCTCGTCCTTCGCCATGATGCGGCCGGTCTTCAGGCCGCCGGCGACGTAGATCGCCTGCGACAGGGTGTGCGCCGGCGCGTTCAGCCGGCCGCGCAGCTCGCCCTCCGCCCCGTCATCGGTGAAGGTGATGCAATCGACCGGGCAGATATCGACGCAGGCATCGCATTCGATGCACAGCTTCGGCGTGAACATCGTCTGCACGTCGCAGTTCAGGCAGCGCTGCGCTTCCTTGAAGGCAAGCTCAGGGTCGAAGCCCAGCTCGACCTCGGCGCCGATGTCGGTCAGCGCGCGGGTCTTCTCGATGTGCGGCACCTTGTAGCGCAGGTCGATGGAAACGTCGTTGTCGTAGCTCCATTCGTGGATGCCCATCTTCTGGCTGACCAGCGTGACCATCGGCGGCGGCCGGTCGTGCAGATCGGCGCCGCGCAGCAGCAGGTCGATCGAGATCGCCGCCTCGTGCCCGTGCGCGACCGCCCAGATGATGTTCTTCGGCCCGAACGCCGCATCGCCGCCGAAGAACACCTGCGGATGCGTCGATTGCAGCGTCGCCGGGTCCAGCACCGGCAGGCCGCTGCGCTCGAACGCGATGCCGGCATCGCGTTCGATCCAGGGAAAGGCGTTCTCCTGCCCGACCGCGACCAGCACGTCATCGGCGGCGATGAACTCGTCCGGCTCGCCGGTCGGCACCAGGCTGCGGCGGCCGTTGGCGTCGTATTCGGCGCGCACGCGCTCGAACGTCATGCCGGTCAGCCGGCCGGATTCGTGGACGAAGGCGCGTGGGGCGAGGAAGTTCAGGATCGGGATGTCCTCGTGCATCGCGTCCTCCTTCTCCCACGGGGACGCCTTCATCTCCTCGAAGCCGGAGCGGACGACGACGCGCACGTCCTGACCGCCAAGCCGGCGGGCGGAGCGGCAGCAATCCATCGCGGTGTTGCCGCCGCCGAGCACGATCACGCGCCGGCCGATCGACTTGATGTGACCGAAACTGACGGAAGCGAGCCAGTCGATGCCGATATGGATGTTGGCCGCCGCCTCCTGCCGGCCGGGGATGCCGAGGTCGCGTCCGCGCGGCGCGCCGCAGCCAACGAAGATCGCATCATAGCCTTCGCCGAGCAGCGTCTTGAGGCTGTTCACCCGCTCGCCGAGCCGCGCCGTGACGCCGCGGTCGAGGATGTAGCCCACTTCCTCGTCGATCACGGATTCCGGCAGGCGGAAGCGGGGAATCTGGAAGCGGATGAAGCCGCCGGCCTTCGCCTCCCCGTCGAACACCGTCACGTCATGCCCGGCGGCGGCCAGATCGCGCGCGACCGCCAGCGAGGCGGGGCCGGCGCCGATGCAGGCCACGCGCTTGTCGGTGCGCGCCGCGGGCGGGTCCGGCAGCCGGCCGGAGATGTCGCCCTTGTAATCCGCCGCCACCCGCTTGAGCCGGCAGATCGCCACCGGCTCCTCCTCCACCCGGCCACGGCGGCAGGCGGGTTCGCAGGGCCTATCGCAGGTGCGGCCGAGGATTCCCGGAAAGACGTTGGACTTCCAGTTGACCATGTAGGCGTCGGCATAGCGCCCCGCCGCGATCAGCCGGATGTATTCGGGAACCGGGGTGTGGGCCGGACAGGCCCATTGGCAATCGACGACTTTGTGGAAATAGTCCGGATTCGTGGTGTCGGTCGGCTGCACGTCGCTTCCTTCCCTTCGCCCCGTCTTGTCGCAGGGGGCGCGGCCAGAACGATGCCCGTGGCGTCGCCCGACGCTCCAGAAGCACAGGCCGTGCCGCTACTGCAAGCATAGGCGCCGGCGCGCCGCAAGCTACCGGGGCAAGGAATGGCTGCCATACCGGCAGCGTCGATCATGCGGGCGCGGCAGGCCCGACCTCACCGAACACTCGCTGCCATACGGTATCCAGCGCCCGCAGATGCGCTCGGGCGTCCATCGCCGCGTCCAGCGCCGCGGGGTCGATGCGGCCGGCCACCGCCGGGTCGGCGGCCAGATTGTCGCGGAAGCTGCGGCCTTCCGGCGTGCCGAGCCGCGTCCAGGTCGCCATCGCGTTGCGCTGCACGATGGCATAGGCATCCTCGCGCGAAATCCCCGCGCGGGCGAGCGCCAGCAGCACTTCCCCGGAGTGCACCACACCGCCCAGCGCGTCGAGGTTCTGCGCCATGCGGTCGGGATGCACGACCAGGTCGCGCACCAGCCCGGCGGTGCGGGCCAGCGCGAAATCCAGCGTCACCGTCGCATCCGGCGCGATCACGCGCTCGACGCTGGAATGGCTGATGTCGCGCTCATGCCACAGCGCCACGTCCTCCAGCGCCGGCAGCGCGGCGGCGCGCACCAGCCGGGCAAGCCCGGTCAGGTTCTCGCTCAGCACCGGGTTGCGCTTGTGCGGCATGGCGGAGGAGCCTTTCTGCCCGGGCGCGAAGAACTCCTCCGCCTCGCGCACCTCGCTGCGCTGCAGGTGGCGGATTTCCAGCGCCAGCCGCTCGATGCCCGATGCGATCACGGCGAGCGTGCAGAAGAACGCGGCATGCCGGTCGCGCGGGATCACCTGCGTCGAAACCGGCTCGACCGCGAGGCCGAGCTTCGCCGCGACATGCGCCTCCACGCGCGGATCGACATGCGCGAACGTGCCGACGGCGCCGCTGATCGCCGCCACCGCCACCTCCGCCCGCGCCGTCACCAG
>JAKAZX010000371.1 GCA_021826485.1 Pseudomonadota bacterium
CCGCCCGAGACGGCGAACAACGCCAGCAGAAGCTGGCGCAGGATGTAGCGGTCGATGCGCGTCAGGGGGGCGAACATCGCGGGCGCGGCAGCTCCTTGTGCCCGGCCAGTCTAGCCGCCGCCCCTCGGCCGAGGCAAAGCCCGCGGCCACCCCCGCAGTATTTGTCCCGCTACGGTGTCGCCCAGTAGCGGCCGAGCGGGGCACATTCCAGCGCCGGCCGGCTCGGCGGCGTGCCAGCCGCGGCCGACGCCCGGCCGGCCAGCGGCACCGCCCGGCCATCGAGCCACAACCGCGTGAGCGCGAAGGGCATTGCGCGGCTGCCCGGTTTCCGCCAGGAAACGGCGCCGCTCACCCGTCCCGAGGCTGCATGAACACGATCGAGGCCGTGCTGATCGCCCTGTTGCAGGGGGCGACCGAGCTGTTCCCCGTCTCCAGCCTGGGCCATGCGGTCATCGTGCCCTCGTTGCTCGGCTGGTCGCTCGACCAGCGGGCGCCGTCCTTCCTGCCGTTCCTGGTGATGCTGCATCTCGGCACCGCGGTGGCGCTGCTGCTGTATTTCTGGCGCGACTGGCTGGCGCTGCTGCGCGGCGTGCTCGGGCTGGACAGCGCGCATCAGGTCGGCGAAAGCCGGCGCGTGCTCGGCCTGATCGTGGTCGCGACCATTCCGGCCGTGGTGCTCGGCTTCGCGCTGGAGAAGTTCTTTCGCGCGCTGTTCGGCAGCCCGCTGGTCGCCGCCCTGTTCCTGGCCCTCAACGGCCTGCTGCTGCTGTTCGGGGAACGCATCCGCGCCCAGGGCCACCGCAAGCTTGCCACGCTGACGGTGAAGGACGCGGTGCTGATCGGCTTCTGGCAGTGCACGGCGCTGATCCCCGGCATCTCGCGCTCCGGCGCCACCATCGTCGGCGGGCTGACGCGCGGCATCGACCATGAGGGGTCGGCGCATTTCTCCTTCCTGATCGCGACGCCGATCATCCTCGGCGCGACGGTGCTGGAGGTGCCGAAGCTGCTGCGCGCCGGCATCCCATCCGGCGTGTTCTCCATCGCCGGGCTGGCCGCGGTCGTCGCCGGGGTCACGGCGTTCCTCAGCACCGCGTTCCTGATGCGCTATTTCCGCCGCCACGACGACTGGGCGCTCAATCCGTTCGCCTATTACTGCCTCGCTGCCGGCATCCTCAGCGCCGCCTGGCTGCTCGCCCGATGAGGCGCCGGCCGCTGGCGCTGGCCGCGCTGCTGCTGGCCGCGGCGGCCGGCCTGCCGCTGGCCGCCGTCCCGATCTCGCGCATGAATCTCGGCTGGTGGCGGGCGCGGCACGAGGCGAAGCTGGCGGAGCTGCATCGCGGGCCGGTCGATCTCGTCTGGCTCGGCGACTCGATCACCGAGAACTTCGAGAAGCCGGACTACCGCCCGGTCTGGCAGCGTTTCTACGGCGCGCGCCACGCGGTCAATCTGGGATTCAAGGGCGACGCCACGTCGCACCTGCTCTGGCGCATCGAGCATGGCGAGCTGGACGGCATCGCGCCGCGCGCCGCGGTGATCCTGATCGGCGCCAACAATTTCGGCCGGCTGCACTGGTCGGCGGCGGATACCGTGCTGGGCATCGAAACCGTGGTGGCGGAGGTGCGGCGCCGCCTGCCGCACGCCGGCATCGTGCTGATCGGCGTGCTGCCCAGCCGCCGCAGCACCTGGGTGGACCAGGCGACCGCCGAGACCGATGCGGCGCTGGCGGCGCGCTATGGCGAAGGCAAGGTGGCGGACGTGCAGTATGTCGATCTGGCACCGATCTTTCTGCGCGACGGCGCGGTCGATCCGGCGCAGTTCATCGACCCGGCGATGACCCCGCCGGAGCCGGCCCTGCACCCCACCCCGGCCGCCCAGGCCCGCATGGCCGAGGCGATCGAGCCGCTGCTGCGCGGAATGCTGGCCCGCGCGCCCTGATCCGCTGCCGGCACTTGCCACCCGCGGCCGGTCGCGCCAGATTCGGGCGACGATGGCGCACACAGCCCCCGGCGCGGTGACGCGGCAGAGCTACCGCGAGGCGATGGCCCGGTTCGGTGCCGCGGTCAGCGTGGTAACGACGGACGGCCCGGGCGGCCGGCGCGGCTTCACCGCCTCGGCGGTGTGCAGCGTCACCGACGATCCGCCGACCCTGCTGGTGTGCGTCAACCGCGCCAACGACAGCCATGCCGCCCTGCTCGCCAACGGTGTGCTGTGCGTCAACACGCTGGCCGCCGGGCAGCAGGATGTCTCCGCCGTGTTCAGCGATGCCGCCGCCGGGCCGGAACTGCGCTTCACGGTCGGCGAATGGCACACGCTGGTCACCGGCGCGCCCGCACTGCTCGGCGCCGTCGTTTCGTTCGACTGCCGGGTTGCCCAGGTGACGGAGGTCGGCACCCACAGCGTCATGTTCGGGGAGGTGGTGGCGATCCGCCACGGCAACGTGCATGACGCGCTGATCTATTTCGGTCGCGGCTATCACCCGGTCCGCCGCCCGCTGCCCGCCGGATGAACGACGCGGCCGGCAATATCCCCGAATATTCCGTCGCGGAGCTTTCGGGTGCGGTGAAGCGCACGCTGGAAGGCGCGTTCGGCCGCGTGCGGGTGCGCGGGGAGATCACCGAGCTGCGCCGCTATCCATCCGGCCACATCTATTTCTGCCTCAAGGATGAGAGCGCGAAGATCAAGGCTGTGGCCTGGAAATCCGCGGTCCCGCGGCTCGGCCTCGCGCCCGAGGATGGGGTGGAGGTGATCGCGACTGCCCGGCTCTCCACCTACGGGGACCGCAGCGAGTACCAGTTGGTGGTGGAGCGGCTCGACTATGCCGGCGCCGGCGCGCTGCTCGCCCGGGTGGAGATGCTGCGCCAGCGCCTGGCGGCGGAGGGGCTGTTCGCCGAGACGCGCAAGCGCCGCCTGCCGCTGCTGCCGGCCGTGGTCGGCGTCGTCACCAGCCCGCAGGGCGCGGTGATCCAGGACATCCGGACCACCATCGCCCGCCGCTTCCCGCGCCCCATCCTGCTCTGGCCGGTGCCGGTGCAGGGAGAGGGGGCGGCGGCGCGCATCGCCGCCGCCATCGCCGGCTTCTCCGCCCTGCCGCCGGACGGGACGGTGCCGCGGCCGGACGTGCTGATCGTGGCGCGCGGCGGCGGCAGCCTGGAAGACCTGATGGCCTTCAATGAGGAGGCGGTGGTGCGCGCCGCCGCTGCCTGCACCATCCCGCTGATCTCGGCGGTCGGGCACGAGACCGACACCACGCTGATCGACCACGCCGCCGACCGCCGCGCCGCGACGCCCACGGCGGCGGCGGAACTGGCGGTGCCGTCGCGCACCGAACTGCTGGCCGATCTGACGCAGAAGGCGGCGCGGCTGGCCGGTGCCGCAGCGCGCATCGCCCAGGACAGCCGGCTGCGGCTGCAACGGGCGGAACGCGGCCTGCCCGATCTGGCGTCGCTGCTGGGGGCGGCGCGCCAGCGGCTGGACGACCGCACGGCGCGCCTCGGGCTGGCGCTGCCCGGCCTGCTGCAGCGGCGGCGCGCGCAACTGGTGAATGTGGAGCGGCATCTGACCGCGCCGACCGCGCTGCTGGCCGCGCAGCGCGCGGCACTGGCATTGCTGGAGGGGCGGCGCCATGCGGCCCTGCGCCATCTGGTGGTGCGGCGCAGCGTTCCGCGCCTGTCCGCGGCCCCGCTGCATGCGCGGCTGCGGGAGGCACGGGTGCATCTGACGGGGCTGGCGGCGCGGCTGGAATCGGTCTCCCACCAAGCCGTGCTGGCGCGCGGGTATGCCGCCGTGTTCGACGCCGCCGGCACGCCGCTGACCAGCGCCGCCGCAGTGGCGCCGGGCAGCGGCCTCAGGATCGACTTCGCCGACGGTTCGGTGCGGGCCACCGCCGCGCGCGACGCCCGCCGTCAGGGGGCGCTGCCGCTCTGACCGCGCAGCGTCAGCAGGTGCGCCACCAGCCGCGCGCGCAGCGCCGCCTGCTCCTCCGCGGTCCAGGGGCGAAAGCCGGTGCCGGACTTCATGCCCAGCCTGCCGTCCGCGACCAGTTGCTCCAGCAGCTTT
>JAKAZX010000372.1 GCA_021826485.1 Pseudomonadota bacterium
TGGGCGTCGACGACCGGCACCTCTATTCCGTCGCGATGGCGGTCGCGCTTGCGGTGACCGGGCTGGCCGGCGTGTTCCTCGCCATCCGCACGAATTTCGATCCGACGATCGGACCGGGGCGGCTGCTCTTTGCCTTCGAATCAGTCATCATCGGTGGTCTCGGCAGCCTGTGGGGCACGCTCGCGGGGGGCATCATTCTCGGCATCGCCCAGGGCATCGGCGCGCGCATCGATCCCGGCTACCAGGTGCTAGCCGGTCATCTCGCCTTCCTCGGCGTCCTGCTGGTGCGGCCGGCCGGCCTGTTTCCGCGCGGGCGCGGCGGATGAGCGAGCCTGTGCCCGCGGCGGACGCTCCGTCGGCACGGGTGGCGCGTGGCACGCCGGCCAGCCGCGCGTTCGCCGTGCTCGCTGCGCTGATCGTGCTGGCGCTGGCGGCGCTGCCCTGGTGGGGCGACCGGCTGCAGATGCAGATCGTCGGCGAGTTCGCCCTGTATGTCGCGCTGGCCGAGGCGTGGAACCTGCTGGCGGGTTATGCCGGCCTCGTCTCCGTCGGCCAGCAGGCTTTTGTCGGCCTCGGCGGCTACGCGCTGTTCGTGCTGGCGGGCAAATTCGGCGTGCCGCCGCTCATCTCCGTCCTGTTGGCGGGGATCGTCGCGGCGGCCTTCGCGGTGCCGACGGCCTTCGTCGTGTTCCGCCTGCGCGGCGCGTATTTCGCGATCGGCACCTGGGTGGTGGCGGAAGTCTATCGGCTCGGCTTCGCGCAGGTGACGGCGCTCGGCGGCGGCTCCGGCAGCTCGCTGCCGCTTGCGGTGGTGCGCCGCTTCGGCAGCCTTTCCGCACGGATCGACGCGATCTACTGGGCCTCGATCGCGTGCGGGATCCTGGTCGTGCTGCTCGCCTACGGGCTGCTGCGGTCGCGGGCGGGCCTGGCGCTGGCCGCCATCCGCGACAGTGAGGCGGCGGCCGAAAGCCTCGGCGTCGATGCGGGGCGCACGAAATTCCTCGTCTACGTCGTTGTCGGATTCGCCACGGGCATCGCCGGGGCACTGATCTTCCTCGGCAAGCTGCGCATTTCGCCGGACGCCGCGTTCAGCGTCACCGACTGGACGGCCTTCGTCATCTTCATGGTGGTGATCGGCGGCGTCGGCACGCTGGAAGGGCCGGTCATCGGCACGCTGGTGTTCTTCCTGCTGCGCCAGTTCCTCGCCGATCTCGGCGGATGGTATCTCATCGTCCTCGGGGCAAGCGCGGTGCTGTTGATGCTGCTGGCGCCACAGGGACTATGGGGGATCGCGATGCGGCGGCTCGACCTGCAACTCCTGCCGGTGCGCCGGCGCCTCATCCTGGAGTGAGGCAGCGCCCGCCCTGGCCGATCGCCCTGACGCGATGGGCTGGAGCGTGCCGTGTCAAACCGTGCGGCGGAAGCGCGACGGCGTGTGCCCGCGCTTGCCTGCGAACGCGGTCGTCAGGTGCTGCTGGGAGGAGAAGCCGCAGGACAGCGCGATCTCCGATATCGTCAGCCCCGACCGCCGCAACAGCTCCTCGGCCTTCTCCAGCCGTCGTTCGATCACGAAGCGGTAGAGCGATAGGCCGGTGCGCTGCTTCACGCCGTCGAACACCACGCGCAGCGGGAGACCGACGATGGCGGCGATCTCGGCGCAGGTCAGGCCGTCGCCCAGCCGGGCGTCGATGACCTGGCAGATGACGTCGAACTCCCGCTCGGACAGAGCACGCCGCGCATGGGATTCGGCGCCCGAGAGGCCGCGCAAGGTTTCGAGGAAGACGAGCGAGGCGAGCGACTGCATCTCGAACACGCTGAACGCCTCGCGCGACCGGAGCCGGCCGAGCGCGTAGCGCGACAGCGCGGCGATCGAACCGCGGCGAACATTGATGCGGCTGCCGTCGCGACTCATCCCGGCGCAGTCGCGATCATCGAGGACTGTCTGGAACCGGGGCGCGTAGTCGAAGGCGATGAAACCGCGCTGCACCTCCTCGGCCACCACGCTGACGCGCCCGCCGCGTGGATGGAAGGCGGCGGTCTGACCCGCGAACCGCACGGGGGCGGCTGTATCGGCATCGAACTGCGTCTGCGAGCGGATGTCGCCGAGCAGCAGGCAGATCACGTCGTTCTCATTTTCGAAATCCAGCGCATAGGGCGCGGCGCCGGCGACACAGTAGCCCACGTCCCCCGCGCGCCCGCGGCCGGCGAACTGCTCCAGCCCCCGCGGACGGAGCGGCGCCCGCCCCCCAAGTCCCGCATTCTTCTCCACGCCTGACCTCCCTCGGGAGGGCATGGTCCGTCATGGCGGGACGCTGCAGCCCGGGTCGCCTTCGCGCCCGTGACGCCGGCCGCATCCCACGGCCGAAAAGGGTTACAGTCCCTCCCTTTTATGAAGCAAATCACGCGGTCGCATTGACGGCAAGCGGAAACTGCGTTTGCCCGTGTCTCACGCACCGGAATTTGTAATTCCGCCGGAATCTGGAAGAACGCCTTTCAACCCTCGGACAATGTCTGCCAACCGCAGTGCGAACGGCTCGCCGCATTGCGAACAATGAGGCAAGGGGGAGAAGCGCATGTCCCAGATCGCGCGCCAGTCGCCACGTCCTGTCCCGGCGAACGGGTTCGACGAAGACTATGACATCGTGGTGGTGGGGGCAGGGGGCGTCGGTCTCGCCGCCGCTCTGTTCGCCCGCTGGCGCGGCAACCGGGTGGCCGTGCTGGAGAAGGCGCCGGAGGTCGGGGGCACGACGAAGAAGGCCGCGTTCTGGTACTGGGTGCCGAACAACCGGGCGATGCAGGCCATGGGCACCGCCGACCCGCGCGAGGACTGTCTGCGCTACATGGCGCGGCTTTCGCACCCCGAACTCTACGACCCGGCGCATCCCACCCTTGGTGTCGCGCCGTGGGAATACGCGGCGTATGCGGCGATCTACGACCATGCCTCCGCAGCCACCGAGCTGCTGGCGGAAAGGGGGGCGCTGGAATACCGCCATTGTCCGGCCGTGCCGGACTACTGGGCGGAGCTGCCGGAGGACAAGGCACCGACCGGCCGCGTCCTGCTGCCGAAGGACGCCTGTGAGAGCATGTCGGACGGCGGCGAGGCGGCAATCCGCACGATGATGGCGGCTGCGGCACGGGATGGCGTGACCGTACTCACCGGCCATCGCGTGCAGTGCGCCATGCAGAACGGGGCGGGTCGCGTGGTGGGCGTGGAGGCGACGCGCGCCGACGGGGCGAGACGGCGCATCGGTGCGCGCAAGGCCGTCATCTTCGCCTCGGGCGGCTTCACCCACAATCCGGAAATGCGGCGCAGCCATCTCAGCGTCCCGGTGCTCGGCGGCTGCGCGGCCAGGAGCAACGAGGGCGACTTCGTGCATATCGGTACGGCGCTCGGCGCCGAGTTGCGCAACATGAACTACGCCTGGATGTGCCCGATCGTGCTGGAGAAAGCGCTGAACGACGATCCGGGCCTGATCGGCACCTTCTCACCCTCCGGCGATTCCATGATCTATGTCGATCGCAACGGCCGGCGCGTGACGAACGAGAAGCTGGCCTACAACGAATCGGCGCAGGCCTTCTTCCGGTGGGACCCGGTGAAGTCCGAATATCCCAACCTCGTGCTGATCGCCGTGTGGGATCAGCGCAGCCAGGATCACAGCGCGAGCCACGAATACGGCCGCTTCATCGTTCCGCCCGGCGTGGATGATTCCCACGTGGTCAGGGGCACAACGCTGGAGGCGCTGGCGGCGGCGCTGCAGGAGCGGTTCGCCCGCATCGGGCAGCGCGTTGGCGGCGTGCAGATCGGCGAGAATTTCGCCGCCACCCTGCGCGACACCATCGCGCGCTTCAACGACTTCGCCGCAAGCGGCAAGGATCGCGACTTCCACCGTGGGGAGCGGGCGGTGGAACTGTTGTTCAACGGCCCGACCGCCCCGTCGCCGAGCGCACCCAACCCGACCATGTATCCGATCAGCCTGGACGGCCCGTTCTATGCCGCGCTGCTGACCGGCGGCAACCTGGACACCAAGGGCGGCCCGGCGACGGACGTCGAC
>JAKAZX010000023.1 GCA_021826485.1 Pseudomonadota bacterium
CCGGGGTGCGCGGCAGGCGGGTCAGCAGCCAGTCCTGCACCGGCGCCGCCACCGCCACCTGCCGCTCGGCCAGCAGGCGGGCGAGCAGGGCGCGGAGCAGGCTGTCCTCCGCCGCCCCGATGCCGGCCGCGGCGGTCGCGCGCAGGCGGCTGGCGAGGTCGGGCAGCACCACCGGCCAGCGCGCGGGCGGCGCGCGGCCGGCCAGCAGCACCGCCTGCCCGCCCTCCGCCGCGGCATTCAGCAGATGCAGCAGCGGCCGTTCCGCTGCCGCGTCGGCATCGTCGATGGCGAGCGGTCGGCCCGGCACCGGCGGCAGGCGCGGCAGGGTCGGGCCGGCCAGCAGCACCGCGCCGCTGCGGGCGGCCCAAACATGCAGCAGATGCGTCTTACCGCAGCCTTCCGCCCCCCACAGCGCCAGCCGGCGCTGCGGCCACCGCTCCGGCGTGTCCAGCCAGGCGAGTGCTGCGGCATTGGAGGGAGCCGGCAGGAAATCGGCTGCCGTCAGGTGCGGCGTGTGCGCGAACGGCAGCGGCAACTGGCGCCACCGCGCGGCGGCGGGAGACGGCGGGGCGGGCGGCGGGGCGAGCACCGGGCGAATCTGTCACGAAGGCGGGAAAGGCGCCAGGGAAACGCCGGCATTGCGGCGCGGCCGGCCGGACGCGTAGCGTTCCGGCGCCGAACAACAAGAATTGGGGAATTGGCAATGTCGCATGAAGTATCGCTGCTGGTCTGGTCAGTCGCGCTGACCTTCGTGCAGATGCTGGTATCGGCCGCCGGCGCCCAGGGGACGGTCAGCCTGCAAACGCTGGTCGGCAACCGGGACGATATGCCGCCGCTGACCGGCTGGGCGGGGCGGGCGCGGCGGGCGCATCTGAACATGCTGGAGAATCTGCCGCTGTTCGCCGCGCTGGTGCTGGCCGCTCAGGTCAGCAGCAAGCTGAACGGCACGACCTTGCTGGGCGCGGAAATCTTCTTCTGGGCAAGACTGGTCTATGCCGTGATCTATGTCGCCGGCATCCCATGGGTGCGCACGCTGGTCTGGCTGGTGTCCGTGATCGGGATGCTGATGATCTTCTCGCAGCTCGTCTAGTCAGATCGCGTAGTCGGGCGGTGGCAGCCGGTGGTCCATCGTCAGTGCCGGCAGGTCGGTCAGCGTCGCGCCGACCGGCCGCGCCGGCACGCCGACGACGGTGGTGTGCGGCGCCACCGGATCGAGCACGATCGAGCCGGCACCGACCTTCGCCCCCTCCCCCACCTCGATGTTGCCGAGCACCTTCGCCCCGGCGCCGAGCAGCACGCCGCGGCGGATCTTGGGATGCCGGTCGCCGCATTCCTTGCCGGTGCCGCCGAGCGTGACACCCTGCAGGATCGACACGTCATCCTCGACCACCGCCGTCTCGCCGATCACCAGCCCGGTGCCGTGGTCGATCAGGATGCCGCAGCCGAGCCGCGCCGCCGGATGGATGTCCATCGCGAACACTTCCGAGGCGCGGCTTTGCAGGTGCCGCGCCAGATGCTGGCGGTCCCGCAGCCACAGGAAATGCGCCACGCGATGCGCCTGCAAGGCCAGATAGCCCTTGAAGAACAGGAACGGGGTGATGAGGTCCGGGCAGGCCGGATCGCGGTCGCGCACCGCGGCGAGGTCGGTCGCCGCCGCCTGCACGATCGCAGGCTCGGTCGCCAGCGCTTCCCCGATCAGTGCGGTCAGCGTGGCCGGGGTCAGATCGGGGTCGCCCAGCTTGCGGGCCAGCCGCGCCGCCAGCCCGTCGGCGAAGGTGCCGTGGCGCAGCAGGGCGGTGGTGATCGGCTGCGCCATCAGCGCGTCCCGCTCCGCCGCCTCCACGCCCTCGCGCCGGATGGTCGCCCACACCTCGTCCGCCGGGTCGGCGGGGGTGTCCCGCTCGCACAGCGCCGGCGCCGCCGGCAAACCGAGGCCGTCGACGGTCAGGTCCTGTGCGTGCATGCGTCCTCTCCGTCCGGGCAACGGCGGACAGATGGGGATGACACGGTGTTCATGCCATCCCCCGCCGGGTCAGCGCCAGTGCGCGGGAATCCACACCCAGTCCGGCCCGCGCCGCGCCCAGTGGCCGGGCACGTAGTCATGCCAGCCGGCGCGGCGGATCACGTAGCGGCCGTCGATCCAGACCCAGCCGCCGCGCAGCCAGTGCCAGTGCCCGGGCTGCCAGACATAGCGCCCGCCCGGCGGCGGCGGCGGCGGCGCTTCCGGGCGCAGGGCCGGCACCGACGCCGGCTGGGCCAGCGCCGCACCGGCGGCGCCGGTGGCCAGCACGGCGCCCAGCACGAGTCGAGCGAGCAGGCGCCGCAGCGGCGCCGTGGTGTCGGAATTCAGCATTGCGATGCCTCTCTGCCGCGACGCTCCGCCAAGCGTCCGTGCCGGCCGAGCGGCGGCAGATTACGGGGCGCGCCGGACCGTCACAAGCCGCGCGCCGGGCGAACCCGGATCGCCAGATACGGCCGCCCCGGCAGTTCCACCGCGAACGCCGCCACCGGCTTCGCCGCCGACAGCGCGCCGCCGCGCTGGCGCTGGCGCGGGAAGGCTGGCGGCGGCACGCGGCGCGCCGGGGTCACCGTCATCTCCCACGTGTCGATCACGTCGACCTGGTAATCTCCGTCCTCCGCCGGCAGGCCGTGGACCCAGATGCGCGGCTGATGCTCCCCCAGATAGATCAGGCGGACATCGCCGTCGAACGCGGCGGAGGCGCGGGTCCACGGCCAGTCCGCGGTGGGCGCCGGATCGAGCCCGCGGCGCACATCCGCCTCGACGATGTCGCGCAGGAAGCCGATCCGCCGCCAGCTCTCGCCGCGCAGCACGCCGCCCTTGGCCCACCACAGCAGGTCCTCGGGATGCAGGAAGGTCTCGCCATGCCCGCCATAGCCGCCGCGGGTGACGGTGATCCAGAACCGGTGCACCAGTTCGCGCGCCGAGATGTTGCCCCAGGCGAGGCTGATATCGCCCTCGTATTCCATCTCGTCATTGACGACCGGCTTGCCCCATTCCCGCCGCCACGCGGCGGTGCGCTTCACGTCCCAGTTCTGGATGCAGACATGATCGACCCACGGCTTGCGATGATCGTAGTTCATCGTCTCCTCGCCGTTGTGGATCGATTTCGGATGGCGGTACGGATCATGCTCCTCCAGCAGATGGAAGAAGCGGTCCCACCGCTCGATCGGCTTCACGTCGAGCAGGAAGTCGTATTCGTTGGCAAGCGACCACCACACGTTGCGGAACGCGGCGATGCGCGCGGCAAGGTAGCGGACATAGCGGAAGTCCCGCTCGGCCGACATGTCGCAATAGCCCCAGCGGTCATAGGGATGGAACATGATCACATCGGCCTCGATCCCGAGCGCGCCGAGGGCCGCGATCTGCTGCTCGAAATGGCGGAAGGCGACGACGTTGGGGCGGTCGAAATCCAGCTTCCCGTCCGCACCGCGCACGAAGATGTCGTGCAGCGGCTCGTTCTCGTTGAACGGATAGTGCTTCGGGAACACGCCCATGCGCAGCTTGTTGAAGCGCGCCTGCGCCAATGTCGCCAGCGTCTGCCGCTGCTGCTCCGGCGGCTGGTGCGTCCAGGCGTAGCAGGTGGTGCCAAACGGAAAATACGGCGTGCCGTCGGCATAGGCGAAATGGTGGCGGTTGCTGACCTGCACCGGCCCGTGGTTGCCGGGCGCGGGTGCCACGCAGGTGAACCCGCCGGTGCAGCCGTCCAGCGCCGCCAGGTTCGCGCGGGTGCGGTACTGCCAGGCGCCTTCCGCATCCGGCATGAAGCGCACGCGCCAGATGCCGTCGCCGTCGTAGAATCCGGGAACCGTCACCGTGCGGTTGCCAAGCGCGAACACCGCATCCAGCGTCACCGCCAGGAACGGGTTGCCCTCGGCCGGCCCGGCGAATGCCGCCTCGAACATGCCCCAGCGCTCGATCTGCCGATCCATCCTGCTCACTCCTTGATGGCGCCGCTCGTCAGGCCGGAGACGAAGTAGCGCTGGAAAATCAGATAGACGATCGTGGCGGGCAGCACCGTCATCACGATCGCCGCGTTGAGCTGGCCGTAGTCGTTGGAGAACTGGCTCTGGAACGACATCAGCCCGAGCGGCAGCGTCCAGGTGCCGTTGTCCTGCAGGATCACCAGCGCCATGGCGAATTCGTTCCAGGTGGCCACGAAGTCCAGGATCAGCAGCGCCGCCAGCACCGGCAGCGACAGCGGCAGGAAGATCGCCCGCAGGATGGTGAAATGCGAGGCCCCGTCGATCTCCGCCGCTTCGCTGAGTTCGCGCGGCACGTCGCGGAAGAAGCCATGCAGGATGAACACCTGGTACGGCACGCCGAAGGCGAGATACGGCAGGATGATGCCGACATAGGTGTTGATCAGGCCGATCCGGTTGACCAGCGTGAACAGCGGCGCCAGCATCACCTGGAACGGCAGCATGGTGCCGAACAGCACCAGCAGGAACAGCGCCCGGCGGAACGGCAGCCGGATGCGGCTGAGCGCATAGGCGGCCATCGCCGAGATCAGCAGCCCGAGCGGTACTTTCACGACGGTGATGACGGCGCTGTTCAGCACCGTGGTCGCGAACCGCCCGCGCATCCAGGCCTTCGCGTAATTGCTCCAGTCCGGATGCAGGGGCGGCGCGAACGGCCCGGCGCCCATCACCGTCGAGTTCGCCTTCAGCGAGGTGAAGATGATGAACACGAAGGGCGCGATCCAGATCACCGCGATGGCGATCAGGGCGACCCACAGGATCACCAGCACCGGATCGGCGCGGGTGATACCCGGCGCGCGGAACCAGCGGTCGCCGCCGCTCATGCCGTCGCATCCCGGCGCAGCATCCAGCGCAGATAGGGGATCACGATGGCGATGGTCACCACCAGCAGCACCATCGACACCGCCGCGCCGCGGCCGAAATCGCCGAGCTGCATGGCCTGGGTGAACGCCCACATGGCGAGCATCTGCGTCGATTGCGCAGGGCCGCCCTGGGTCATGCCGTAGACGATGTCGAACGCCTTGAGCGAGTTGATGATCGACAGGATCAGCACGATGGTGATGGACGGCCGCAGCGCCGGCAGCGTGACGTAGCGGAAAGTCGCGAAGCGTCCCGCGCCGTCGATCCGCGCCGCTTCGATCAGGGTGCGCGAGACACCTTGCAACCCGGCCAGGAACAGCACCATCGAGAAGCCGACCGTCTCCCACACATAGGCGATGAACATGGCGTAGAGCGCCACGGCACGGTCGCCGAGCCAGTCCTGGATCAGCCCGCTCAGCCCCGCCGCGGTGAGCGCGGCGTTGAACAGGCCGAAGAACGGGTCGTACATCCAGCGCCAGATGGTGGCGACGGCGATCGGCGCGATGATGACCGGCAGATAGAACAGCGCGCGCAGCGGCCCGCGGCCCGGCAGGTTCTGATTCAGCCCCAGCGCGAGGGCGAACCCGATCAGCGGCGGCACCACCACCGACATCGCCGTCCAGATCAGGGTGTTGCCGAACGCCACCCAGAACACCGGATCGATAGTGGCGGCCTGCACGTAGTTCTGCGGCCCGACGAAGCGCCACGTCGGCGTCAGTCCGTTCCATTTCATGACGCTCATCAGCGCCACGTCCAGCATTGGATAGACCGCGAAGCCGCAATAGACGAGCAGGGCCGGTGCCAGCAGCACCAGCCCCTGCGCCGTCACGGACAGGCGCATTCGGCGCGGACGCATGCCGCCTCGTCCGTTACGGGCCGGCGCCGTTCCCGTCGCTCTATTTCGCGCTGCTGATGAACTTCTGCAGCTCTGCTGCGGCATCCTTAGGCGCCAGCCGGTCCGAGGCGACCTGGTTGATCACCCGGAAATACTCCGTCGTCACGGCCAGCGGGAATGCCTGATCGCCATTGACGAAGGTGCTGCGGTACTCGGCGAAGATGCGCTGCCACGCGAGGTCCATCGGCTCGCTGCTGGTGTATTTGACGAACCGGTTCACCGAGATCGATCCGAAGTCACCCAGATGTGCCTGCTGCACCGGCGTCGAGCCGAGATAGTCGAGGAACTTCGCAGCGATGTCGGGGTGCTTGGACTTGCTGCTGATGTAGTCGTATTCGGCGAAGCCGTACAGCCGCTGCGTCCCGGTCGGGAACGGGAACAGCGCGTAGTCGGCGAGCCTGCCGGCGCCCTTCAACTGGCCGACCAGCCAGTCGCCTTCCACCATCATCGCTGCACGCCCGGCCAGGAACAGGTTGAAGGACTGCGACTGGTCGATGCCCATGAACGGCTTGAGGAAGTATTTGGAGGTCCATTTGTGGAACTCCTCGAAAGATTTGGTGGCGCACGGCTCGGTCGCCCAGCTCACCTTCATGTTGGTCAGCGCATCATGCGTCGCGGCACCGCACTCGGTTTCCAGGATCTCGTCCATCAGCCGCATGACATGCCAGTTGACGGTGCCGCCGAAGGTGAAGGCGGGAATGTGCGCCGCCGCCAGCCGGTCGGCCGCCGCCAGCAGTTCGGCATAGGTCTTCGGTTCGCTGGTGATCCCGGCTTTGGCGAACAGCGCCTTATTGTAATAGACCGCCTCGCCGTGGAAGGTGTACGGCACGCCGAACCGGCCGCCGGGATATTGCCTGGAGAACGACAGCGCGGCCGGCAGGAACTCATCGTCCCATTTGTACTCCGCGTAGTATTTGTCCATCGGCGCGGCGAGGCCGGACTTGATGTACTCCCCGCCGAGGCCGAGGCCGGCCCAACTGAAGAAGATGTCCGGCGCCTGATCCGATCCGGCGGCGACACGCAGCGCCGATTTGTGCTCATCGACGCCGCGGTTCTCCACCTTCACGGTGACGCCCGGATTGGCGGCCTGGAACTGGTCGATGATCGAGCGGAACGCCTGGTTCGCCGAGTCGTTGGCGAAGTTCAGTGTCCACAGCGTGATCTCCTGCGCGCGCGCGCCGGCCGGCGCGGCGGCGACGGCAACGCCGAGCGCGAGCCCGGCCAGCGCCCCCGAACGGAAATACTGCATCGACGGTTCCTCCCCCTGTCGCCGCGTCCGGTGCATGCATGCCGCACCGGCTTTCGCCAGCGTGGCTATCATGACCCCGCCTCGCCAGCAAGTCATGTCATTACACCAGATGGGCGGACTTGTCAGACCAGTCAGGCCGGCCGCGCGCGGGTCGCGCCGGGGGCTGCGCGGGATGCCGCGGCGACCGCCGCATGCAGGTCCTGCAAGCGGAACGGCTTGCGCAGGAACAGCACGCCTTCGCTCTCCAGCACTGCCATCTGGGCGAAATCCCCGGTGACGAACAGCGTCGGCACGCCGCGCGCTTTTGCCAGGCGGGCAAGGTCGCGTCCGCCCCCGCCGCCCACGAGCATCATATTGGAGATGAGCAAGTCCCACTCGCTCGAATTCAGGTATTCGGCGGCCCGGTCGAAATCGACCGGGGCGGTTACATCATGTCCCTCATGGGTCAGTGCCTCGGCGACGACCAGACGGACGTCGATATCGTCTTCGGCAAGAAGGATGCGTGCCATGCCGAACAGACGCCGACTGACGGCCGAGGTTGCCTCCTCACGCAATCCGTGATTGCTGGCCGACAATGATCCCAGTTCAGCAGGCGATCATCCGTGCCAGCCGCACCGCGGTATGGCCGCGGCTCGGCCGCAGGCTGGGCATCACCAGCATGCAGTCGTCATGCGGCGTGCGGATTTCGCTGTCGCCGTCGGTCGCGATCAGCGTGCCGCGCGCCGCCACCACCTCCCCGCCGCGGAACGGGCGGGCGAAGGCAAAGCTGGCGGTGGCCGCCGTCACCACCTGCGTCACCTGGGCGAAGCGGCGTGCCCCGGGGCCGGGCGGGCGCGGCGGCAGCGCCGGATGCTCGCCGACCAGGCCGAGATGCCGCAGCAGCCCGGCGACGCTGGCGAGCGTCATCGCGACCGTCGCGGTCTCCCAGTGCTGGCCGCCTTCCACGAGCACTGCGGCCTGGGGCGCGCGGGGATCGGCGAAGCGGCCGTAATCGATCAGCCGCCGCCCGCTGACATGGCCGGTATCCGCGACCACCAGCTCCGGCCGGCCGATCGCGCAGGCCAGCACCCGCCCCTTCTCGGTGCTGCCGCTGAGCAGCAGCGGCTCGGACGCCCAAAGCATCGAATGCAGGTCCAGCAGCACGTCCACCGTGTCGATCAGCGGCCGCATCTGCCGCGCGCGGTCCAGCTCGATGGACCGGCGCGCACCGTCCAGCACCGCGACATCCCAGAGCCGGTTGAGGTCCTCATCAAGAAACCGTGAGGCGGTGGGCTGCGCCGGATCGAACCGGTCGAACGCGGCGAGATTGGCGAATCCGAAGGTCAGTTGCCCGCGGCGCGGCCGCAGCCCGCTGCGCAACAACTTGTCCAGCACGATCGCGCCGGCCAGTTCGTTGCCGTGCATCAGCGCGATCAGCGCGACATGCGGCCCCGGCGCACTGCCGGCCCGCGTGGTGAAGCCGGCGATTCCGCAATTCCCCTCGCGCCAGGGCGCGAGGTCCGGTGCCGCCAACCGCACGTCGAACTGCGGCAGCGGCAACTGCGGCGGCAGCACTTCGTCGAGCGGCGTCGTGGACATGGCGCCCCACTCTATACACGGGATCGTCGTCGGCAACCGGCCCCGCGCTCAGGGCGCGGGCGGCTGTTCCAGGGACGCGGCGATCGCCGCCCACAGCGGCTTGCGGCGCAACTGGGCATCCAGCGGCAGCGGTCGCTGCGGCAGGCCGTCGCGGCGGGGGAACCGGGCATCCAGCCAGCTATGCCGGTCGGACAGACCCCAGGTCAGCACGCCCAGCACGGCGGGGTTGGGCAGCACCGCATCCAGCCAGGCCCGCGCATGGGCAGCCACCGCCGCATCCCGCACCGCGATGTCGGCGGGCAGGCCGTCATCGCGCACGTCCAGCTCGGTGACGATCACCTTCAGCCCCAGCCCGGCGAGATCGGCAACGAACCGCTCCAGCACTTTCTGGTCCAGCGCCCGCTCGGCGGCGTCCAGATGCGCCTGCATCCCCACCGCCTGCACCGGCACGCCATGCGCGCGCAGATGCGCCAGCAGCTCCAGCAGCTTCACGCGCCGCCGCTCCTGCCAGTCGATGGCGTAGTCGATGCCGAACTCGTTCAGCACGCGCAACGCGCCCGGATCGGCCTCGGCGCAGCTATGGAACGCCAGATCGAGATAGCCGGGGCCGAGTGCGCGCAGCCACGGCGTGTCGCGCAGGCCGAACGGCGGCCCATCCTCCGGGTGCATGGGCTCGTTCACCACGTCCCAGTGCGCCAGCCGGCCGCGGAAATGGCCGGCGACCGTGCCGATGTAGCGGCGCATCAGCGTCTCGCCGGTGGCGGGCGAAAGCTGCTCCTGCAGCCATTGCGGCATCGCCTCGTGCCAGATCAGGGTATGGCCGCGCATGCGCAGGCCGCTGCGCGCGGCGAAGGCCATCAGCTCCTCCGCCTTGGCGTAGTCGAACACGCCGGGCTGCGGCTCCAGCTCGGCCCATTTGAAGCTGTATTCGCCGACCAGGATGCCGCATTCCTGGCGGATATGCACGAGCAGGGCGGGGTCGGCCGCCAGCGCATCGACGTTCAGCGCGCTGCCGTAGAAGCGGCCGTGCCGGCTGGCGCGCGCCTGCAGGCCGGGCGCCGCGGGGGCGGCAGCGGCCAGCGCGAGCGCGGGGGCTGCCAGCAGGGCGCGGCGGGTCGGCAGGGACATGGGCGCAAAGGCGCATCCCGGCCGCCGCGCGTCAACCGCCGAGCGTCACCGCGGCCTGCGCCACGGCCGCCTCGGTGGGCGCCACGGTGACCAACGTGCCGCCCTGCCACTGCGACAGGTACGGCACGGCGCGGAGGTTCTGGCCGTGGTCGTCGAATTTCACGCCGAACCCGCCGACGCTGCCGCCGGGCGGGATGTCGGTCGCCAGCACCGCGGCGCGCAGCCGGTCGGCATCCAGCGTGCCGGCGCGCTCGATCGCGTCCAGGAACACCCGCGTCCCGGCGAAGCAGGCAAGCGAATGGCCCGATCGCGGCGCCGCCCCGTATTTGCGCTGATAGGCCGCCGCCACCTGCCCCGCCCCCGGCGCCACGATGTCGGACGTCCGGTAGGGGGCGAAGCCCACGGCCATCACCCCCTCGAACGCCGCGCCGAGCGCCTGGGCGGTGTCGGCCAGCGCGTAGCCGCCGCCGGTGCCGATCAGCATGCGCGGCCGCCAGCCCGCCTGCTGCATGGTGCGGTGCAGCAGCAGCACGTCGCTGAGCAGGCCGGAATGCAGCACCACATCCGCCCCGCCGCCGCGCAGCCGCTGCACGATCGGCGTGAGATCGAGCGTCGCGGCGGGATAGGCGATCCGCTCGGCCAGGGTGAATCCGCGCTGTGCGGCGCGCGCCTGCTCGGCGGTGGCGATGCTGCCGCCGCCCAGCCCGTCCTGGTGCAGGATCACCAGCCGCAATTCGGACGGCAGCATGTGCCAGCGCGGCGCCAGCAGATCGGCCACGGTATCGACCGCCAGCGCGCCGCAGGCGCCGCCCTGCAGGCCGCAGCGGAACAGCAGCCGGAACCCCCGCTCGGTGATCGCATCGGCCAGCGCGTCGAGTTCGAAATAGGGCACGCCGGCAAGCTCGGCCACCGCCGAGGCGGCGAACGAGACGGGCGAGGCGTAGCTGCCGAAAATCGCTGCGACATGGCCGTCCGCGGTCAGCCGCTTCGCCTCGGCCGCCGCGGTGGCGGCCTCGGCGGCATCGCCGCGCACCAGCAGCAGCTTGCGGCCGAGCAGGCCGCCGGTGGCATTGCGCTCATCGACCGCCAGATCGAGGCCGCGGAAGCTTTCGTCGCCGAGCAGCGCGAGCGGGCCGGAGAACGGGAACAGCGCGCCCAGCCGCAGCGGCTCGGGCGGCGCCCCCGGCCCGGCGGCGGCGAAGGCCCGCCCGGCGGCAATCCCGGCGAGGCCGGCGCCCAGCAGCGCGCGGCGGCGGATGAGGGGCACGCGGTCGTCCTCTCTGCTCTGTCCGCTGAGACAATGAGCATCGGGCCGCCCCGGCGGGCACGCAACCCGCTTTGTCGTGGTGCCGGCGGCGGGTCCGCCCCGCCATCCGCCCGGTTGACTTCGCCTCGCCGCCACGGCCCACTCCGCCGCCGCTTTCCAGGGGACGGTCGTGCAGCAGGGGGCCGAGACGGCGCGTTTCGTGCAGGGCTCGACCATGCGCCATGTGGTGGTGATGGCCGGCACCGGCGCGATCGGCCTGATCGCCGTGTTCGCGGTCGATCTGCTGAACCTGTTCTATCTCTCGCTGCTGGGGGAGCCGCGGATCGTCGCCGCGGTCGGGTTCGCCGGCGCGGTCGGGTTCTTCCAATTGTCGCTGGCGATCGGGCTGACCATCGGCGTCGGCGCCGTCGTCTCTCGCTGCATCGGCGCCGGCGCGCGGGACGATGCGCGGCGCATCGCCACGTCCAGCCTGCTGGTGGTGATGGCGTCCACCGCCGTCATCGGCGTCGGCACGGTGCTGCTGGTCGGCCCGATCCTCGATCTGCTCGGCGCGAGCGAGCCGACGCGGGCGCTGGCGGCCGGCTTTCTCGACATCGTGTCGCCGGCGCTGCCGCTGGTCGCGGGCGGCATGTGCAGCAGCGCGCTGCTGCGCTCGGTCGGCGATGCGCGGCATGCGCTGAACGTGACGCTGTTCGCCGCGATCGCCGCCGGCGTGCTCGACCCCATCCTGATCTTCGCGCTGCATCTCGGCCTGACCGGTGCGGCCATCAGCACCGTGCTGTCGCGCACCGTGCTGTTTCTGACCGGCTGGTCCGGCATCACCGGCAAGCACGACCTGCTCGGCAAGGTGCGGCTGCGCGCGATCTTGCCGGACATGCGCCTGGTGTTCCGCGTCGCCGGCCCCGCCATCCTGACCAGCCTCGCCACCCCCGTCGCCTCCGCCTACGTGACGCACTGCATGGCCCGCTTCGGCACCGAGGCGGTGGCCGGCCAGGCCAGCATCGACCGGCTGGTGCCGGTGGCGTTCGGGCTGGTGTTCGCGCTCAGCGGCGCGGTCGGGCCGATTCTCGCGCAGAATCTTGGCGCCGCGCGGCCGGACCGGGTGCGCACGGCGCTGCGCGACAGTCTGATCTTCGTCGTGGTCGCGGTGTGCGGGGCGTGGCTGCTGCTGTATCTGGCGCAGGACGTGATCCTGATCGTGCTCTCCGCGCATGGCGAGGCGGCGACGCTGGTGCGGCTGTTCTGCACCTGGCTCGCCGGCAGCTTCCTGTTCATCGGCGCGCTGTTCGTCGCCAACGCCGCGTTCAACAACCTGGGGTTCCCGCTGCTGTCCACCGTGTTCAACTGGGGCCGCGCGACGCTCGGCACCATTCCGCTGGTGATGATCGGGCAGGATTACGGCCCGGTCGGCGTGCTGACGGGATCGGCGGTCGGGTCGATCGCGTTCGGCGTGGCCGCGGCCCTGGTGGCGTTCCGCGTGGTCGGGCGGCTGGATGTCCGCCCGCCGGAGATGCAGCACGCCCCCGCCGCCGTCTCCGGCGGGTCGGGCACCGCGGCGCTGGCCGCACTCACCGCCCGGCCGACCGCGGCCGGCGCCCCCGCAGCCGGAGGGCCGCATGCAACAGGCTAGTCCGCGCCTGCCGCCCAGCGCGGCATCCCCCCACCACCCGCGGTCGCATGGCACGATGCGGGTGCAGATCGGCGCGTTCGAGGTGCAGAAACGCGGCGCCTCCCGCTATGACTGGCGCGATCCGTATCATTTCGCGCTGTCGATCACCTGGCTGCAGTTCGCGCTGCTGTTCCTGGTGTTCAATCTCGGCATCAACGTGCTGTTCGCCGGGCTGTACGTGCTGCAACCGGGCAGCATCGCCAACGCGCGGCCGGGCGTGTTCAGCGATGTGTTCTTCTTCAGCATGGAGACGCTGGCAACCGTCGGCTACGGCGCGATGTCCCCGGCCTCGCTGTACGGCCACAGCGTCGCCGCTGCCGAGATCATCTGCGGCATGGCGTTCACCGCGATCATGACCGGGCTGACCTTCGTGCGCTTCTCGCGCGCCAAGGCGAAGATCCTGTATGCCGACCGGCCGGTGGTGGCGCAGCACAACGGCCTGCCCACGCTGATGCTGCGCATCGCCAACGGCCGCGCCGGGCCGCTGGTCGATGCCAAGGTGGAGATGGCGGCGATCATCGGCGAGCACACGCGCGAGGGGCAGTTCTTCCGCCGCCTGCACGACATGAAACTGTCGCGCGACCGGTTGCAGATGTTTCCGCTGACCTGGACGCTGATGCACACGATCGATGAAAGAAGCCCGCTGCACGGCTGGGACGCGGTGCGGCTGGCCGACTCGGATTTCCGCCTGTTCGTGGGGCTGAAGGCGCGCGATTTCGTGCTCGGCGCGGATGTCTACGACGCGCGCAGCTATCGCGGCAGCGAAATCGCCTTCGGCCTGCGCTATGCCGATGCCGTGTCGATCGACGAGGCGGGGCACACGATCGCCGACCTCACGCGCATCAGCGTCACCGAACCCGACCACGGCACCAGCTTCCACGAAGGCGCGCCCGCGGCGGCTTGACGCGCCCCCACGCCGGCGCAGACAGTCCAGCCAGCGGAGGAAACGGACATGGCCTATCTGCTCGGCGTCGATAGCGGCACGGAAAGCCTGCGCGCGCGGGTGTTCGACCTGTCGGGCAAGCCGCTCGGCAATGCCGTCGCCCCCTACCCGACCCAGTTCGCCGCCGGCGCGCGGGCGGAACAGGCGCCGGAGGACTGGTGGCAGGCGCTCGGCCATGCCGTGCGCGGGGCGGTCGCCGATGCCGGGGTCGGCGCCGCCGAGATCGTGGCGATGTCGCTCGACACCACCTGCTGCACCGTCGTCGCACTCGACGCCGCCGGCCAGGCGCTGCGGCCGGCGATCCTGTGGATGGACATGCGCGCGGCGGCGGAAGCCGCCGACGTGCTGGCGACCGGCGATCCCGCCCTGATCGTCAACGGCGCCGGGCACGGCCCGGTCTCCGCCGAATGGATGGTGCCCAAGGCGCTGTGGCTGGCACGGCATGAGCGGGCGGTGTTCGACGCCGCCGCGACGATCTGCGAGTGCCAGGACTTCCTCAACCTGCGGCTGACCGGCCGGCGCACCGCGAGCCTCAACAACGTGTCGGTCCGCTGGCATTACGGAACCGACCGCGGCGGCTTCCCGGCCAGCCTGGTGCGCAGCCTCGGCGTCCCCGAACTGCTGGAGAAATGGCCGCAGGACGTAATCGCGCCCGGAACCGTGATCGGCCCCTTGACCCGCACCGCCGCCGCCCATCTGGGCCTGACCACGGCGACCCGGGTGGTGCAGGGCGGCGCGGATGCCGATATCGGCGTGATCGGCCTGGGGGTGGCGCGGCCGGGGCAGTTGGCACTGATCACCGGGTCGTCGCATCTGCAGTTCGGCATCACCGATGCCGCGCGCCACGCGCCTGGCCTGTGGGGCACCTACAAGGACGCGATCTATCCGGGCCGCTACGTGTTCGAGGGCGGGCAGACCTCCACCGGCTCGATCATTGCCTGGCTGCGGCGGCTGGCCGGCGGCACGCTCGATCTCGGCCGGCTGAACGAGGAGGCGGCGGCGCTGCCGCCGGGGGCGGAAGGGCTGCTGGCGCTCGACCATTTCCAGGGCAACCGCACCCCCCACACCGACCCGCTGGCGCGCGGCGCCATCACCGGCCTGTCGCTGCACCACGGCCCCGCGCATCTGTTCCGCGCCATTATCGAGGCGATCGGCTTCGGCACCCGCGCGATCGTGGACGGGATGCGCGCGGCGGGCTTCGGGGCTGCTGAAATGGTCGCCGGCGGCGGCGCCACCAACTCGCCGCTGTTCCTGCAAATCCACGCCGACACCGCCAACCTGCCGGTGCTGGTGCCCGACGTGACGGAGGCGCCGGCGCTCGGCTGCGCCATCCTGGCAGCCGTCGGCGCCGGGCATTTCGCCAGCATCGACGAAGGGATCGCGGCGATGGTGCGGCCCGGCCGGCGGATCGAGCCGAACCCGGCGAATGTCGCGCGCTATCAGGAAATCTACGACCGCTACGGCCGGCTGTACGATGCGCTGAAGCCGTTGCGCGCGCCGGCCGCGACGCACGCGGCATGATGCCGCCTCCGCCGCCGCCGGCCGCCCGCACCGCGAACCCTGGTCAGCCATGACCCCGACCCGTCCCGACGGGGTGGACGGCCCCTACGCCTGGATGCGCCTCGCGCTGTCGGTGCTGCTCTGCACCATGGGCGGGCTCGGCATGTGGTCGGTGGTGGTGGCACTGCCGGCGGTGCAGGCCGAGTTCGCGGTGGCGCGCGGCAGCGCCTCCATCCCCTACACGCTGACCATGATCGGGGTCGCCGCCGGCAACATCCTGATGGGCCGGGTGACCGACCGGGTCGGTATCGTGCCGCCGCTGCTGGTCGCGGGGGCCAGCCTCGGCGTCGGCTACGTGCTGGCCGCCGAGGCCGGCAGCCTGACGGTGTTCGCGCTGGCCTATTTCCTGCCGATCGCATTGCTCGGCAGTTCGATCACGTTCGGGCCGCTGATGGCGGACGTGTCGCACTGGTTCGTCCGCCGGCGGGGCCTGGCGCTGTCGATCTGCGCCGCCGGCAACTACCTCGCCGGTGCGATCTGGCCGCCGCTGCTCGCCGCCAGCATCGCCCGCTACGGCTGGCGGGAGACGCATCTGTTCGCCGCCGTGCTGTGCGCCACGATCATCCTGCCGGGCGCCCTGCTGCTGCGCCGCCGCGCGCCGGAACTGGCGGCGCCGGCCGGTGGGGAAATGCGGGCGCCGCGCTTCGGCTTCGACGGCCTGTCGCCGGGCGCGGTGCAGGTGCTGCTGTGCATCGCCGGCGTCGCCTGCTGTGTGGCGATGGCGATGCCGCAGGTGCATCTGGTCGCCTATTGCGGCGATCTCGGTTTCGGCCCGGCGCAAGGGGCACAGATGCTGTCGCTGATGCTGGCGTTCGGCGTGGTCAGCCGCGTCGGCTCCGGCTTCGTCGCCGACCACATCGGCGGACTTGCCACGCTGCTGCTCGGTTCCCTGCTGCAGTTGCTGGCGCTGGTGCTGTATCTCGGCTTCGACGGCCTGACCTCGCTCTACGTGGTCTCGGCACTGTTCGGGCTGTTCCAGGGTGGCATCGTGCCGAGCTATGCGATCATCGTGCGCGAGTATTTTCCCTCGCGCGAGGCCGGCGCGCGCATCGGCATGGTGCTGACGGCGACCATGCTGGGGATGGCGCTCGGCGGTTGGATGTCCGGCGTGATCTTCGATGCCACCGGCAGCTATCGCGCCGCATTCGCCAACGGCATCGGCTGGAACGTGCTGAATGCCGGCGTCGCGCTGCTGCTGCTGTGGCGGGCGGGGCGGACCGTGGTGGCGGCCGCCTGACGCGGCCGGCGCCACGGCAATTGGCCTGCGCGCGGCCATGGTCCAAAAGAGGACGCCGGCCAGGAGATCCGCCCGGCCGGCGCCGACACGCCCACGGTAAGATGGGCGCTCCAGCGGAGGACGCGATGCAGTACCATCGCATCTTCCTGCCCTGGATCATGGTGATCGTGACCGTCAAGGTCAAGGTGATCCGGCGTCCCGGGTAAGGAGGGGCCGGCCCGTCCGCGGGCCGGCCTTCTCCCTGGTGGCCGGCTCAGTCGGTGAACACCACCGTGCGGTGGCCGTTCAGGATCACCCGGTCTTCCAGATGCATCCGCACCGCGCGCGCCAGCACCCGGCGTTCGATGTCGCGGCCCTTGCGCACAAGGTCCTCCGGACTGTCGCGGTGGCTGATGCGCTCCACGTCCTGCTCGATGATCGGGCCTTCGTCGAGGTCGGAGGTGACGTAGTGCGCCGTCGCACCGATCAGCTTCACGCCGCGCGCGTGGGCTTGATGATACGGCTTGGCGCCCTTGAAGCCGGGCAGGAAGGAGTGGTGGATGTTGATGCACCGGCCCGCGAGTTTGGCGACCAGCCCGTCCGACAACACCTGCATGTAGCGCGCCAGCACGACCAGGTCGGCGCGCGCCGTGCGCACCAGGTCCCACACCTGGCTTTCCTGTTCCAGCTTGGTTTCCCGCGTGATCGGCACGTGATGGAACGGCACGTCGCCGAAATCCAGATGCGCGTACAGCTCGCGCGGATGGTTGGCGACGATGCCCACAACATCCATGCCGATCTCCCCGATCCGCCAGCGGTACAGCAGGTCGGCAAGGCAATGGTCGAACTTCGAGGCGAACAGCATCACCCGCCGCTTTTCCGCCCGCGCACGCATCTGCCAGGACATGCCGAACCGCTCGGCCACCGGCGCGAACCCTTCGCGCAGCGCCGCGAGTTCGACACCGTCGCGCACCGGGTTGAACATCACGCGCATGAAGAAGCGGTTCGACTCGGTATCGTCGAACTGCTGCGCATCCAGGATGTTGCCGCCGCTCTCGAACAGGTAGGTGGACACGGCCGAGACGATGCCGGGCCGGTTGCGGCAGGACAGCGTCAGGATGAACGGCTCTGGCATGGCGGACCCCCGCGGATGGCCTTGCGCACCGATGCTAGCGGATTCGCGCCAGTGCCGCTTGCAGCCGTGCGACCTCGGCTTTGGCGGATTCCAGACGGTCGCGGGTTTCCGCCACCACTTCGGGATCGGCGCGGGTGACGAACTCGGCGTTGGCCAGCTTGCGCTCCAGCGCCTCCGCCTCGCGCCGCGCCTTGGCTGCTTCCTTGTCCAGCCGCGCGCGCTCGGCGGCAAGGTCGATCAGGCCGGCCAGCGGCAGCACGATCGTCGCCTCCTCCAGCACCGCCTGGGCGCTGCCGGCCGGCACCGCACCGGTCAGCGGCGCGAATTCCGATGCCCGCGCCAGCCGCGCGATCGCTTCGCGCCACCGCTCCCCGCGCGCGATGGAGGCGGGCGCCGCATCCTTCAGCAGCACCGGCGCGCGCTGGGACGGCGGCACGTTCATCTCGGCGCGCACGGTGCGCACCTCGCCGATCAGCCGCACCACCCAGTCCAATTCCCCCCGCGCTTCCGCCGCCCCTGGTACCGCAAACGGCACCGGCCAGTCCGCGCGGATCAGGCTGCACGGCGCGCCGTAGCCCAGATGGTCCCACAATTCCTCGGTCACGAACGGCATCGCCGGATGCAGCAGCCGCAGCAGCACGCCGAGCACATAGGCCGCCGTCTGCTTCACCTCGGCTTCGTCCAGCGCCGGCTTGGCGAGTTCGAGGAACCAGTCGCAGAACACGCCCCAGGCGAAGCGGTAGCAGGCCGCCGCGTATTCGTCGAAGCGATACACCTCCAGCGCCGCCGTCGCCTGTTCGATCGCGGCCGACGCCTCGGCGAGGATCCAGCGCGTCAGCGGCAGCGTCGCCTGCGCCGGGTCGAAGCCGGGCGCCGGCGCGATGCCATTCATCTCGCAGAACCGCGCCGCATTCCACAGCTTGGTGACGAAGCTGCGGTAGCTTTCGACGCGCGCCGGGCCGAGCTTGATGTCGCGCCCCGGGCCGGTCAGCGCGCAGATGGTGAAGCGCAGCGCATCCGCGCCGTAGCGGTCGATCAGCTCCAAGGGGTCCATCACGTTGCCCTTGGACTTGCTCATCTTCTGGCCGCGCTCATCGCGCACCAGGCCGTGGATGTAGACGTGGCGGAACGGCACGTCGGGCATGAAGTGCAGGCCCATCATCATCATCCGGGCGACCCAGAAGAAGATGATGTCGAAGCCCGTGACCAGCACATCGCCCGGATAGTAGCGCGCGAGTTCCGCTGTCCGCTCCGGCCAGCCGAGGGTGGAGAACGGCCAGAGGGCGGAGCTGAACCACGTGTCCAGCACGTCCTCGTCCTGCGTCAGCGCGACCGGCGCGCCGAACTGCCGCGCCGCGTCGGCCGCCGCCTGCTCCGCCGTGTGGGCGACGAACACCGTGCCGTCTGGCGCGTACCAGGCGGGGATTCGGTGTCCCCACCACAATTGCCGGCTGATGCACCAGGGCTGGATGTCGCGCAGCCAGGCGAAGAACGTGTTTTCCCATTGCTGCGGCACGAACTTCGTCCGCCCCTGCTCGACGGCGGCGATCGCGGGCTTGGCCAGTTCCCCGGCGTTGCAGTACCACTGCACGGTCAGCAGCGGCTCGATCGGCACGCCGGAGCGGTCGCCGTGCGGCACCTGATGGGTGTGCGGCTCGATGCGCTCCAGCAGCTCCAGCCGCTCCAGCTCGGCGACGATCCGCCGCCGCGCCTCGAACCGGTCGGTGCCGTCCAGGCCGCGCAGGAAATCCGAATCGGCACCGATTTCCGCAAGCGTGATGCACCCCTGCCGGTCGATCACCGACGGCATCGGCAGGTCGTGCCGGCGCCCCACCTCGAAATCGTTGAAGTCGTGCGCGGGCGTGATCTTGACTGCGCCGGTGCCTTTCTCGGGGTCGGAATATTCGTCGGCGATTACCGGAATTCGCCGCCCGACCAGCGGCAGCAGCACGTCGCGGCCGATCAGGTCGTGGTACCGCGCGTCGGCCGGATGCACCGCGACGGCGGTGTCGCCCAGCATCGTCTCGGGCCGCGTGGTGGCGACGGTCAGGAAGCGGGCGGGATCGTCGGCCAGCGGGTAGCGGATGTGCCACAGGCTGCCTTTGATCTCCCGGCTTTCCACTTCCAGGTCGGAGATCGCCGACTGGAATTTCGGGTCCCAGTTCACCAGCCGCCGGTCGCGATAGATCAGGCCCTTGCGGAACAGCGTGACGAAAACTTCGCGCACCGCCGCCGACAGGCCGGCATCCATGGTGA
>JAKAZX010000373.1 GCA_021826485.1 Pseudomonadota bacterium
CCTGGACATACATCGCCAGCCGTTCCAGCCCGTAGGTCATCTCGAAGCTCGGCAGCGCCGTCGCGATGCCGCCGACCTGCTGGAAATAGGTGAACTGGCCCACCTCCATGCCGTCGCACCAGACTTCCCATCCGAGGCCCCAGGCGCCCAGCGTCGGGCTTTCCCAGTCATCCTCGACGAAGCGGAAATCGTGCAGCATCGGGTCCAGCCCGATCTCCCGGTAGCTGTCCAGCAACAGCGCCTGGGCATCCGCCGGGCTCGGCTTCATGATGACCTGATACTGGTAGTAGTGCTGCAATCGGTTCGGATTCTCGCCATAGCGCCCGTCGGACGGCCGGCGGCTCGGCTGGACGTAGGCGGCGCGCCACGGACGCGGCCCGAGCGAGCGCAGCGTGGTGGCCGGATGGAACGTGCCCGCGCCCACTTCCATGTCATAGGGTTGCAGGATCACGCAGCCCTGGCGCGACCAGAACCCGTGCAGGCGCAGGATCAGCGCCTGGAAACTGTCGTCCCGGGCCTCCCCAGCCGCCATGCGCTCCGTCCCTGCCGCGTGATGCGGCGCAGCATAGGGGCGGCGCCCGGACGTAACAAGGACGCCACGGTCCGCCCGGCTTGAAGCCGCCGCGCCGCCGCGCCACATCGGCCTGCGGCAAAGGACCCACGGGGATTCCCATGACCAACGAGGAACGCGATCTGATAACCCGCTTCATCGAGCGGGTGGCGGGCGTCGGCGCACCGGCCCAGGGCCTGCCGCCGATCGACCCGGATGCCGACCGGCTGATCGCCGACCTGTTCAGCCGCCATCCGGAGGCGCGCTACCGCATCACCCAGATGGCCTTCGTGCAGGAGCACGCGCTGGTGGAGGCGCAGAACCGCATCAACCGCCTGCAATGGGAATTGCAGCAGGCCCAGCAGGCCCAGGGTGCACCGCCGCCCGGCTCGCCCTGGGGGGCGGCGGCACAGCCGGCGCAGCAGTCGCGCGGCTTCCTGTCCGGCCTGTTCGGCGGTGGTGGCGGGGGCGCGCCGCGGCCGGCCGCGCCGCCCCCGCAGCAATCCTATGCGCCCCCGCCGCCGCAATACCCGCAAGGGTACAACCCCGGCATGTTCCAGCAGCAGGGGCCGGGGTTCTTCGGCTCCGCCCTGCGCACCGCGGCCGGGGTGGCCGGCGGCATGGTGGCGGCGGACGCGCTGATGAACCTGTTTTCCGGCCCGCGCGGCGGCATGGGCGGCGGGTTCGGCGGCGCCGGCTGGGGCGGCGGGCCGGAAGTGGTGGAATACGTGAACGCCCCGCAGGGCGGGTTCAGCAACCCGTGGGGCGGCGATCCGGGCGATGCCGGCGGCGCACCGAAGGACCTGCCGCCGGACGACAAATTCTCCGGCCCCGCCAATATCGACCAGGCGGACTGGACGCAGCAGTCCCAGGACCCGAGCGGCGGCGGCTGGCAGGATGCCTCGGCCGATCCGGGCATGGACGACCAGGGCGGCGGCTGGGACCAGGGCAGCGACGATTCGGGCGGCGGCTGGAGCGACGATACCTGACGGCTCAGGCCGGCAGCACCAGCCAGGACGGCAGGCGCGGTTCCAGCCGGGCGGCATCGCAGGTAAGCGGGCCGCCCAGCGCCTCCGGTCGCAGCAGCGCCAGCGCCATGCGGCCGGCGACCGAGCGCAGCGCGCCCACCTCCCGCCCGTCCTGCATGATCGGCGTCCCGGAGGGCGGCGCCTCTCCGCTGATCGCGACCGGCACCAGCCGGCGCTTCACCAGCCCGCGATACTTGGTGCGCGCGGTCAGTTCCTGGCCCATGTAGCAGCCCTTGCTCCAGGACACGCCGTGCAGCTCGTCGAACCCGGCTTCCAGCAGCACGGATTTCTCCGCCTCCAGGTCGCGTGAGCCGTCCGGCAGGCCGAGGGCGATGCGGTGCGCGTCCCAGGCGGCGGCATCGGCGTTCGCCGGCAGCGCATGGTCGGCCAGGATGCGCCAGCCGGCCTCCGGCAGCCGCGGGTCGGGCGCGGCGATGGTGCCGGCGGGCGGGTCCGGCACGCCGTCCCACGCGGCATGAACGTGCAGCGCGCCCGACAGGTCGTGCAGTTCCACCGCCGCGCGCAGCCGATAGCGCATCAGCCGCTGCACCAGCATCGGCGCCTGCGCCCGCTCGCAGTCCAGCAGCAGCCGGCCGGCCTCGGCGAAGATCAGGAAATCGGCGAGCCATTTGCCCTGCGGCGTCAGCAGCGCGGCCCACACCGCGCGCCCCGGCGCCGCCGCCGCCACGTCGTTGGACACCAGCCCTTGCAGGAAGCCGACACGGTCCCCGCCCGACACCGCGACCACGCCGCGGTCCGGCAGATGCGCCAGTTGCGTCATGCCGGGAAGGTGGGCCGTGCAGGCCGGGCGTGCAAGACAGCGGCTTCCGGGGATGCTATGCCCGCGCCCATGTGCGGAATTGCCGGCCTGATCGCCGCCCCGGACGCCCCGGCGCCGGAGGCCGCGACCCTCGCGGCCCTGGAACGGGCGCTTGCCCATCGCGGGCCGGACGGCAGCGGGCATACCGTGGTCGGCCGGGTCGCGCTGGTGCACGCGCGGCTGGCCATCATCGACCTCGCAGGCGGCGACCAGCCGCTGTTCGCCGGCTCCGCCGCGCTGGTCGGCAACGGCGAGATCTACAACTACCGCGAACTGCGCCAGGCGATGCCCGGCACCCACTTCACCACCGAGAGCGACAACGAGGTGCCGCTGCACCTGTGGCTGCGCGACGGCACGCGCTACACCACGGCGCTGCGCGGCATGTATGCGCTGGCGATCCATGAGCGCGCCGGCCGCACCGTGACGCTGTCGCGCGATCCGTTCGGCATCAAGCCGCTGTATGTCGCGCAGACCGCCGCCGGCATCGCCTTCGCGTCGGAGGCGCAGGCCCTGCTTGCCGCCGGCATCGTGCCGCGCGGCGTCCGCCCGGCGGCGCGCGACGAGCTGTTGCAGGTGCAGTTCACCAGCGGCGCCGACACGATCTTCCCCGGCATCCGCCGCGTGCTGCCCGGGGAGACGCTGCTGCTCGCCGACGGGCGGGTGCTGGAGCACCACCGCCTCCCCGCGCTGCCGGATGGCGGGCCGGAGGAGATCGAGGAAGCGGCGGCGCTGGCGCGGCTGGATCGGGCGCTTGCCGAAAGCGTCGATCTGCATCAGCGCAGCGACGTGCCGTACGGCATGTTCCTTTCCGGCGGCATCGACAGCGCGGTGCTGCTGACGCTGATGGCACGGCTGAACAGCACCCCCGTGCTCGCCTTCACCGCCGGGTTCGATGCGCCGGGGGCGGCCGATGAGCGGGAGGCGGCGGCGACAGTCGCACGCGCGCTGGGCGCCCGGCACGAGACGCTGGAGGTGACGGAGGCGATGGTGTGGCGCCACCTGCCGGAAATCGTCGCCTGCATGGACGACCCGGCCGCCGACTACGCCATCATTCCCACCTGGTTCCTGGCCCGCCGCGCGCGCCAGGAGGTGAAGGTGGTGCTGTCCGGCGAAGGCGGGGACGAGATGTTCGCCGGCTACGGCCGCTATCGCAGCGCCGCGCGGCCGTGGTGGGGCGGCGGACGGGTGATGCGCGCCCGCGGCACGTTCGACCGGCTGGACGTGCTGCGCACCCGCCCCGCCGCCTGGCGCGACGGCATCGCGGCGGCGGAGGCGCAGGCGGCGAACGGCGGGCGCACCCGGCTCGCCGCCGCGCAGGCGACCGACATGGCCGACTGGCTGCCGCACGACCTGCTGCTGAAGCTGGACCGCTGCCTGATGGCGCATGGGGTGGAAGGGCGCACCCCGTTCCTCGACCCCGGCATCGCCGAAGCCGCCTTCCGCCTGCCTGACCGGCTGAAGGTGCGGCGCGGGATGGGCAAGTGGCTGCTGCGCCAGTGGCTCGCCGCCAACTGCCCGGCGGCGCGGCCGTTCGCGAAGAAACAGGGCTTCACGGTGCCGATCGGCGCCTGGATCGCCGGCGTGGGCGACCGGCTGGGCCGGCTGGTGGCGGCGCAGCCCGGCGTCGCGGAAATCGCCGAGCC
>JAKAZX010000374.1 GCA_021826485.1 Pseudomonadota bacterium
CGCCAACCCGCCCGCCGGCATCAACCCGCCGCCGCGCCCGACCGGGCCGGTGGCGCGCCCCGCCATGCCGTCGGCGGCCAAGCTGATGACCGAGCAGGGCATCGGCGCGGACCAGATCGAGCCGGGCAGCGGCAAGGACGGGCGGATCACCAAGGGTGACGTGCTGGCCTTCATCAACCGTCCCGCGCCCGCCGCCCCGCCGGCCGCCGCGCGCCCGCCGCGCGTGCCCGAGCCGGGGGAGGAGCGGGTGAAGATGACGCGGCTGCGCCGCACCATCGCCGCCCGGCTGAAGGAGGCGCAGAACACCGCCGCCATGCTGACCACCTTCAACGAGGTGGACATGACCGCGGCGATGGCGCTGCGCAGCGAGTTCCGCGAGGCGTTCGAGAAGAAGCACGGCGCGCGGCTCGGCTTCATGAGCATCTTCGTGCGCGCCTGCGTGGTCGCGCTGAAGGAGTTTCCCGCCGTCAATGCGGAGATCGACGGCGAGGAGATCGTCTATCGCAACTTCGTCCACATGGGCATCGCCGTCGGCGGGTCCGCCGGCCTGGTGGTGCCGGTGATCCGCGATGTGGACCGCATGGGATTTGCCGAGATCGAGAAGGCGGTTGCCGATTTCGGCCGCCGCGCCCGCGACGGCGCGCTGAAGCTGGACGAACTGGCCGGCGGCACGTTCAGCATCACCAACGGCGGCATCTACGGCAGCCTGATGTCCACGCCGATCCTCAACCCGCCGCAATCCGGCATCCTCGGGATGCACAAGATCCAGGACCGTCCGGTCGCCATCGGCGGCAAGGTGGAAATCCGGCCGATGATGTATCTCGCGCTGTCCTACGATCACCGCATCGTGGACGGCAAGGAGGCGGTGTCCTTCCTCGTGCGCGTGAAGGAGGGCGTCGAGGACCCGCGCCGTCTGCTGCTCGATGTCTGAAACATCCTTCGACGTCATCGTCATCGGCGCCGGGCCGGGCGGCTATGTCTGCGCGCTGCGCGCCGCCCAGCTCGGCATGAAAGTCGCGTGCGTGGAAAGCCGCGCCACGCTCGGCGGCACCTGCCTGAACGTCGGCTGCATCCCGTCCAAGGCGCTGCTGCAATCGAGCGAGAACTTCGCCGAAACGACGCATGCGTGGAAGGACCACGGCATCATCGTCGAAGGCGTGACGCTCGATCTGGCGCGCATGCAGGCGCGCAAGGCGGACGTCGTGTCGGCCAACGTCAAGGGCGTGGAATTCCTGTTCGGCAAGAACAAGGTGACGTGGCTGAAGGGCACCGGCCGCATCGTCGCCCCGGGCCGCGTCGATGTCGGCGGCACGGAATACGCCGCGCGCCACATCGTCATCGCCACCGGCAGCGAGAGCGTGAACCTGCCCGGCATCGCGGTCGATCAGCGGCGCATCGTCGATTCCACCGGCGGGCTGGAGCTGTCCGCCGTTCCCGGTCATCTCGTCGTCATCGGCGGCGGCTATATCGGGCTGGAACTCGGCAGCGTCTGGCGGCGGCTGGGCGCGAAGGTGACGGTGGTCGAATTCCTCGACCGCATCGTTCCCGGCATGGACGGCGAGATCGGCAAGACATTCCAGCGCGTGCTGACGAAGCAGGGCATGGCGTTCCGCCTGTCCACCAGGGTCACGAAGGCAGAGTCGGATGCCGATGGCGTCACGCTGACGCTGGAACCGGCCAAGGGCGGGGCGGCGGAGACGCTGCGCGCCGATGTCGTGCTGGTGGCGGTCGGGCGGCGGCCGGTGACGGCGGGGCTGGGGCTGGACGCGGTCGGCGTGGCGCTGGACGAACGCGGGCGGGTGCGCACCGATGCGCATTACGCCACCAGCGTTCCCGGAATCTACGCCATCGGCGACGTGATCGCCGGCCCGATGCTCGCCCACAAGGCGGAGGAGGAGGGGGTGGCGCTGGCCGAACTGCTCGCCGGCCAGGCCGGACACGTGAATTACGGCGTGATCCCCGGCGTCGTGTACACTTGGCCGGAAGTCGCCTCGCTCGGCGAGACCGAGGAGGCGCTGAAGGATCGCGGCGTCGCCTACACCGTCGGCAAGTTCCCGTTCACCGCCAACGGCCGCGCCCGCGCGATGGGCATGACCGAGGGGTTCGTGAAAATCCTCGCCGACAAGACCACCGACCGCATCCTCGGCGCGCATATCATCGGCCCCGATGCCGGCACGCTGATCGCCGAACTGGCTACCGCGATGGAATTCGGCGCGGCGGCGGAGGATGTGGCGCGCATCTGCCACGCCCATCCGACCCTGTCGGAAGCGGTGAAGGAAGCGGCGCTGGCGGTCGAGGGGCGCGCGCTGCACATCTGACGGCCGGCACGCGCGCCGCGATTCGAGTCTGCACCACGAGACAGGGGGGGGATTCCCGGATGGCGGTTGCACGTTGCGCGTGCGGCGCGCTGACGCTGACGATTTCGGCGCCGGCGCAACTGGTGGTCGCGTGCCATTGTCTGGACTGCCAGCGACGGACCGGCGCGCCGTTCGGCGTCGGCGCCTTTTTCCCGCGCGACGCCGTCGTCATCGCGGGACCGTCGAAGCAGTACACCCGCGACGCTGCCAGTGGCGGGAAGGTACACAGCCATTTCTGTCCGGACTGCGGGTCAACGGTCCATTGGCAGGCGGAGCGGCTGCCGTCGCTGATCGCTGTCGCGGTCGGCGCGCTCGCCGACCCGGACCTTCCCGCGCCGGCCAGATCGATCTTCGAGCGGTCGAAACATGCCTGGGTGGAGATCGGCGGGATGGTCGAACGCTTCCCGCACGGCAGCGCGCCGAGGAACGCGGGCTGACGCTGGCCGCGCAGATTCCGGTTGCCCAGGTGGCCGGGCCTGTGTTCTTGTTCCGTTCATGTCTTCCCCGCCGCCCATCACCCTGGCCGCACGGTTCGCCGCCATCATCCTGCTGCTGTGCCGGATCGTGGCGGCGCAGATCGCCGGCGGGCGGCTGTCGGGGCCGGTGATTGTGCGGATCGTCGGGCGGCTCAGCCGCCTCGGCGCGCGCTTCGCCCGGCTCGATGCCCGGCTGGCGGCGGGCCGGCTGCGGCCGCCGCGCCCGCGCCGCCGAACCCCGCGCCTGCAACCCGCGCCGCCGGCAACGCCCGCAGACGCGCAGGAAGCGCCGCTGCCGCGGGGCCATGCCTGGCTGGTGCGGCTGGCCCGGCCCACCAGCGTCGGGGCGTCGCAGTTGCAGCACCTGCTGGCCGATCCGCAATGGGCGGCGCTGCTGGAAGCGGCGCCGCAGGCGGGGCGCATCCTGCGCCCGCTGTGCCGGATGCTGGGCGTGAAACTGCCGCAGATGCTGGTGCTGCCGCGCCGCCCGCGCCCGGCGCCGAACCCGCCGCGCCGCAGCGCCCGAAGCCGAGAGGCCGCGCCGCCCGCCAAGCCGCAAACCGCCCCGCGCCGGCCCAAGCCGCCCGACGCTCCCCGTACGGGCGCATGGCCCCTGGGCGGCTGAGGGCATCTGCGGGAGTCGCGCACCGAAGCGATGGGCAACGAATCTCTCCCTCTCCGCCCCCAAGGGGCGGAGAGGGAAGAACGTCCGTCGCCGCTATCGTTCCGATATAACAACAACAACCCTGTCCAGGCCGCCCGGTCCCGCCTAGACTGGCGGGAACCGGAGAGGAGGTTCGCCATGTCCGCCACCACCGCGCCCGCATCGGTCGCCCCGCGCACGCGCCCGCCATTCCGCGCCGACCATGTCGGCAGCCTGCTGCGCCCGATGGCGCTGCGGCAGGCGCGCGCCGCCCGTGCCGCCGGCACCCTGCCCGCGGCCGAACTGCGCGCGATCGAGGATCGCTGCATCGCCGAGGCCGTCCGCCGGCAGGAGGAGACCGGCCTGCGCGCCGCCACCGACGGCGAATACCGCCGCGGCTACTGGCATTTCGACTTCCTCGCCGGCCTCGACGGCGTGGAGATGTACGAGCCGGAGCAGAAGGTGCAGTTCCACGGCGCCACGTTGCAGCACGCGCTGCGCGTCACCGGCCCGATCGGCTGGCGCAAGCCGGTGTTCATCGACGATTTC
>JAKAZX010000375.1 GCA_021826485.1 Pseudomonadota bacterium
CCCCCGGCGCTGCGGCAGTGGATGGGGACGACGGAGCGGATCGGGCCAGGCTGACCGCCGCCGCTCAGCGGTCCAGCACGCGCCCCGGGGCCTCGGCCGCGCGCCAGCGGGCGACGTTGCGGGCGTGTTCCTCCAGCGTGCGGGCGAAGGCGTGGCCGCCGGTGCCGTCGGCGACGAAATACAGGTCGTCGCTGTGGTCGGGGCGCGCCGCTGCCTCCAATGAGGCGAGGCCGGGGCTGTCGATCGGTCCGGGCGGCAGGCCGGCGACGCGATAGGTGTTGTACGGGCTCGGCGCCTCCAGGTCGCCGCGGGTCAGGCCGCGGTCCGCCGTGGCGGCGCCGCCGGTCGCGGCATAGGCCACGGTCGGGTCCGATTGCAGCCGCATCCCCCGGCGCAGCCGGTTGACGAACACCGCGGCGACATGCGCCCGCTCCTCCGGCCGTGCGGTCTCGCGCTCCACCAGGCTCGCCAGGACCAGCAGTTGCTGGGGGCTGTCCAGCGGCAGGTCCGGGTCGCGGCCGGCCCAGGCGCGGGTCAGCGCCGCATCCATCGCGGCGGCCATGCGCCCGAGCAGGACGGTGCGGGGCGTGCCGCGCTCGAACACGTAGGTCTGCGGCAGCACCGCCCCCTCCGGCGGCAGCGGCGTCTCTCCGGCGAGCGCGTCGGCGCGGTCGAGCAGCAGGGCGATCTGCGCCGCCGTCAGCCCCTCCGGGATGGTCAGCCGGTGTTCGACCGGGCGGGCGGTGCGCAGCACGGCCAGCACCTGCCGCACGCTGCCATGCGCGGGGAAGGCGAGTTCACCGGCATGCAGCGGACCGGCCGCGCGGGTCAGCGCGGCGGCAAGGCGGAACAGGCGCGGGGCGCCGATCACGCCCGCGCCTTCCAGCGTGTCCGCCACCTGCGCCGGGGTGCCGCGCGGGATCACCAGGGCGCGCGGCGCGGGGAGCGGCCCGGGCGCGTCGATCGCCCGCAGGCCGAACCAGCCGCCGCCGCCCGCGCCGAGCGCGGCAAGCAGCAGGCCGGCGGCGAGCAGGCGGCGCCGGATGGTCAGGCTGCCGGCTTGAAGATGATGCTGGCGTTGGTGCCGCCGAAGCCGAAGCTGTTGGACAATGCGGCACGGATCGGCCGCTGCTGCGCCGTATGCGCCACCCGGTCGATCACCGTCTCGCGGCTCGGCGCGTCCAGGTTGAGCGTCGGCGGCGCCACCCCGTCGCGCAGCGCGAGGATGCAGAAGATCGCCTCGACCGCCCCGGCCGCGCCCAGCAGGTGGCCGGTCGCGGATTTGGTGGAGGACATGGCCAGCCCCTTCGCCGCGTCGCCGAACAGCCGCTCCACCGCTTCCAGCTCGGCATCGTCGCCGACCGGCGTGGAGGTGCCGTGGGCGTTGACGTACTGGATGTCCGCGGGTTGCATTCCGCCGTTGCGCAACGCCGCCCGCATGGCGCGGAACGCCCCCTCATGCCCTTCGGCCGGCGCGGTGATGTGGTGGGCGTCGCCCGACATGCCGTAGCCGCCGACCTCGGCATAGATCTTGGCGCCGCGGCGGCGGGCGTGCTCCAGCTCCTCCAGCACCACCACCCCGGCGCCTTCGCCCATTACGAACCCGTCCCGGTCCTTGTCCCAGGGGCGGGAGGCACGGTCGGGCGTATCGTTGAAGCCGCTGGACAGCGCGCGGCTGGCGCAGAACCCGGCCATGCCGATCAGGTTCACCGCCGCCTCCGCCCCGCCGGCGACCATCACGTCGGCATCGCCCAGCCCGATCAGGCGGGAGGCGTCGCCGATCGCATGCACCCCGGTGGCGCAGGCCGTCACCACCGCATGGTTCGGCCCCTTGAAGCCGTATTTGATCGAGACGTGGCCGGAGGCGAGGTTGATCAGGGAGGAGACGATGAAGAACGGCGACATGCGCCGCGCCTTGCCGTCCCGCACCGTCATCGCCGCCTCGTAGATCGATTCCAGCCCGCCGATACCCGAGCCGATCATCACGCCGGTGGCGCAGCGGTCGTCCTCGTCGGTCGGCAGCCAGCCGGAATCCTCGACCGCCTCCGCCGCCGCCGCCATGGCGAACTGCATGAAACGGTCGAGCTTCTTGATCTCCTTGGTCGGCATGTACTCGGCCGGATCGAACTTGCCGTCCGCCCGGGCGCCGAGCGGGACCTGGCCGGCGACCTTGCAGGGCAGGTCGCCCACGTCGAAGGACTGGATGGCGCCGATGCCCGACTCGCCTGCCAGCAGGCGGCGCCAGACCCGCTCCACTCCCAGGCCGAGCGGGGAGACGATCCCCATGCCAGTGACCACCACGCGGCGCATCGCTTCCACCCCTGTCCTGTCCTGCTCCGCCGTCGGCCGCGCCGGCACGTGCGCGCCGGATCAGGCCGCCTTCTGCTTCTCGATGTAGTCCACGGCGTCGCGGACGGTGCTGATCTTCTCGGCCGCGTCCTCGGGGATTTCCACGCCGAACGCCTCCTCGAAGGCCATCACCAGTTCGACCGTGTCGAGGCTGTCGGCGCCGAGATCGTCGATGAACGACGCTTCCGGCGTCACCTTGCTCTCCTCGACGCCGAGATGCTCGACGACAATCTTTTTCACGCGGTCGGAAATGTCGCTCATGGGAAAGTCCGCTCCTGCCAGTGCCGGTTCAACGTCTCGTCCATCCCGGTAACGCCCGATTGCTGCCGCGGGCAAACCACGCTGCCGCCGAATCGCCCCGGACGAGGTCGGCGGCGCGATTAGCACGGTTTCGGGCAAGGGCCAATCGCCGCGCCGCGCCCCTGCCCCCTGTCACAGCATCGCCATGCCGCCATTGACGTGCAGTGTGGCGCCGGTGACCCAGCCCGCTTCGTCGCTGGCCAGGAACACGGCGGCCGCCGCCACGTCCGCGGGCTGGCCGAGCCGGCCGAGCGGGATCGCCGCCGCCAGTTTCTCGCGCTGCGCGGCGTCGAGCGCGTCGGTCATCGCCGTTTCGACGAAGCCGGGGGCGATCAGGTTCACGGTGATGCCGCGCGCCCCCACCTCCTGCGCCAGCGCCTTGGTCATGCCGACCAGCCCCGCCTTGGCGGCGGCATAATTGGCCTGGCCGGGATTGCCGGTGGCGCCGACGATCGAGCCGATGCCGATGATCCGCCCCGCCCGCCGCCGCAGCATCCCGCGCAGCGCCGCCCGGGCCAGCCGGAACGGCGCCGTCAGGTCCACGTCCAGCACGGTCTGCCAGTCCTCGTCCTTCATGCGCAGCGCCAGCATGTCGCGCGTCAGCCCGGCATTGTTGACCAGGATGCCGAGCGGGCCTGCCGCTGCCTCCGCCACACCCACCAGCGCCTCGGCCGCCGCCGGGTCCCGCAGGTCGGCGGGGCAGACATGCGCCCGCGCCCCCAGCTCCTCCGCCAGCGCCGCCAGCGCGTCCCGCCGCGTGCCGGACAGCGCGACCGTCGCGCCCTGGGCGTGCAGGGCGCGGGCGATCGCCGCGCCGATGCCGCCGGAAGCGCCGGTGATCAGGGCGGTCTTGCCGTCCAGGCGGAACATGGCGCGGCCCTCAGAGCGATTTCAGGATGGCTTCGATCTCGGCCGGCGTGCCGGCGGCCAGCGCCGCGGCGTCCGGGGCGATGCGGCGGGCGAGGCCGGTCAGCACCTTGCCGGCGCCCAGTTCGACGAAACAGTCCACGCCGAGCGCCAGCATCGCCTGCACGCTTTCCCGCCAGCGCACCGTATGCGTCACCTGCGCGACCAGCAGCCGCGCGATCTCCTCCGGCGCGGTCGCCTTGGCGGCGGTGACGTTGGCGATCAGCGGCACCGAGGGGGCGACCGGCGGCGTCCGCTCCAGCGCCGCCGCCATCGCCTCGGCCGCCGGCGCCATCAGCGCGCAATGGAACGGGGCGGAGACCGGCAGCAGCATGGCGCGCTTCACCCCCCGCTCCCGCGCGATCGCGATGGCGCGCTCGACCGCGGCGCGGGCGCCGGACACCACCACCTGCCCGCCGCCATTGTCGTTGGCCGGCTCGATCACCGCGCGCCCGCCCTCGGGCGTCA
>JAKAZX010000024.1 GCA_021826485.1 Pseudomonadota bacterium
TGGCCGGCGGCTGGACCGCCGGGCGCGACCTGCCGGCGCCGGAGGGTGGCACGTTCTTCGCCCGCTACGCCCACGCCCAACGGCGGGGCCGGGCGTGAGCCGGGAGGCGATCCTGGGCGCGATCCGCCGCGGCCTGCGCCGCGGCCCGCTGCCGCCGGACGAGACGATGGCGCTCGCCGCCCGGCTTGCCGCCCACCCCCGCCACACCATCCCCGCCCGCAGCCGGGTGCCGCATGCCGCCCAGGTCGCGCTGTTCGTCACCCGGCTGGAAGCGGAATACGGCACCGTCGCCCGCACCGACCGGGCGGAGGCGATTCCCGGCGCGATCGCCGACTACCTCGCCGCGCAGAACCTGCCGCCCGCCCTGGTGATGGCGCCGCACCCGGCGCTGCGGGCGCTGCCCTGGGCCGACCGTCCGCTCCTCACGCTGCGCGAAGGCCCGGCGCGGGCGGAGGATGCCGTCAGCCTCCAGCACGGCTTCGCCGGCATCGCCGAGACCGGCACGCTGATGCTGCCAAGCGGGCCTGTGCGGCCGACCACGCTCAACCTGCTCGCCGAGACCGCCATCGTCGTCCTGCGCACCAGCCGCATCGTCGGCGCCTATGAGGAGGCGTGGGACCTGCTGCGGGCGGAGCGCGGGGAGGACGGGCTGCTGCCGCGCAACGTCATGCTGGTCACCGGCCCGTCCCGCTCGGCGGACATCGAATCGGTGCTGGAGCTGGGTGCGCACGGGCCGCGCCGGCTGCACGTGGTGCTGCTGGACGACGGTCCGGCCGCACCCGACTGAGCCATGGCGCGGCGCGCCCTGAACGAGACGGAACGCACCGACTGGGCGCGCTTCACCCAGGGCATCACCCTGCTGCCCGGCCGCACCCGCCTCGATCCGCCGCCGGAGGGCGCCCCGCCGCCGCCGCCGCGCGAAACGGCGCCCGCATCCGCCCTGCCCCGCACCCCGGCGCGGCCTGCCGCACCCCTGTCGGTGGGGGTCGCGCCCGGCGGGCTGGACAGCGGAAGCTGGACGCGGCTGCGCAGCGGGCGGATGCCACCGGCCCGCACGCTCGACCTGCACGGCCGCACCGCCGACCGCGCCTTCCGCGCGCTGCACGCCTTTCTGGTCGCGGCCCATAACGACCGGCTGCGCTGCGTCGAGGTCATCACCGGCCGCGGCAGCGGCGAAGCCGGCGGGGTGATCCGCCGCGAACTGCCGATCTGGCTCAATCTGCCGGAACTGCGCCCGCTGGTGCTGGCGGCGACGCATCCGCACCCGGCCAATCCCGGCGCGGTGCGGCTGCTGCTGCGCCGGCCGCGATGACGCCGTTCGGCGCCCGGCTGCGGGCGCTGCGGGCCGCCCGCGGCATCACCCTGCGCGCGCTCGCGGCGCGGCTGGAGGTGACGCCCGCCTATCTCTCGGCGCTGGAGCACGGGCGACGGGGCGCGCCGAGCGTCGGACTGGTGCATCAGGTCTGTGAGGCGTTCGGCCTGATCTGGGACGAGGCGGAGGAGCTTGCCCGCCTCGCCCGGCTGTCCCACCCGCGCGTCACCGTCAACACGGCGGGGCTGTCGCCCGAGCAGACCGCGCTGGCCAACCGCATCGCCCAGGATATCGGGCGGCTGCCCCCGCAGACCGTCGCGGCCCTGCTGGCGCTGCTGGATGCCGCGGTGCTGCGCCCGCGCGGGCAGCGATCCGCGACCAGGGCGTAACCTCAGCGCAGCACGCCGTGCTGGCGCAGGAAGCCGAGCAGGGGCAGCAGCGGCAAGCCGAGGATGGCGGCGTGCTCGCCCTCGACCCGGTCGAACAGATGCACACCCAGACCCTCCAGCCGATAGGCGCCGACCGTCGTGGTGAGCGCCATGCCTTCACCGGCGAGATAGTCTTCGAGGAATTCCTCGCTGAACGCGCGCATGGTCAGTCGCGGCCGGGCGAGGTGATGCCAGACCATCTGCCCCCCGCGCCGGCAGACCACGGCGGTTGCCAGTTCGTGCGTCCGGCCGCGCAGTGCACGCAAATGCTCGCGGGCATCCGCGAGATCGATCGGCTTGTCGAACCAGCGGTCAGCACACACGAGCAACTGGTCGCTGCCGATCACCAGCAGGTCGGGATCGTGCCCGGCTACCCGCTCCGCCTTCAGGTCGGCCAGCAGAAGTGCCGTGTCCTGCGCCGACATGCCGGCCGCGCGGGCACCCCGCTTGGCTTCCGTCTCATCGACCGCGGCCGGCTGCACGGCAAAGCGCAGCCCGGCCTGCTCCAGCAGGGCGCGCCGGCTCGGCGAGGCGCTGGCCAGCACCAGCCGCGGGGTTGCCGCCTGCCACATCATCCGGGCGGCGGCGCCGCCTTCTGCCGGCGGGCGTGCCACGCTTCCATAAGCTGCAGAACGGTCGCGGCGGTTTCCTCGATCGAGCGGCGCGTCACGTCGATCACCGGCCAGCCGCGCCGCGTGCACAACCGGCGCGCCCACAGCAGCTCAGCGCGCACCGTTTCCAGATCGACATACTCGCCGCTGTCATGCCGCATCGTCCCACCCACGCCGGCGGCACCGATCAGGCGCAGGCGATGGCGGCGGATTTCGATCAGCGCTTCGGCATCCAGGGTCAGGCCGATGACCGGGCAGGGTGCATTCTCCAGCGCCGCCGGTTCCGGCAGGCTGGGCACCAGCGGGATGTTGGCCGCCTTGATGCCACGATTGGCCAGATAGAAAGAGGTGGGGGTCTTGGACGAACGCGAGACTCCCACCAGCACCACATCCGCCTCGGCGATGCCCGCCTGCGACTGGCCGTCGTCATGCGCCAGCACGAAATGCATCGCGTCGATGCGGCGGAAATAATCGGCATCCAGCACGTATTGCCGTCCCGGGCGGGACATCGCCGTCTCGCCGAACTGTTCCTGCAGCATCGCCATCACCGGGTCGAGCACATGCACCACCGGCACGCCGAGCCGATGGCAGGCGGTTTCCAGCTCGCCGCGCAGCCCTTTCTCCACCAGCGTCGAGAGCACCGGGCCGGGTTCCGCCTCGATGCCTTCCAGAACCCGGTGCAACTGGAAGCGGGTGCGGATCAGGCTCCAGCGATGATGGACGATCTGCGCATGTTCGAACTGCGCGACCGAGGCGCGGGAGATGGCATTCAGCGTCTCGCCGGTGGCGTCGGAGACCAGGTGCAGGTTGATGCGACCGGACATGGCGGAGAGGATAACGGGGATAACGGGGACGGTCAGCCCCTTCGGCTGCCGGCCGGCGGACAAGCGGGGATAGGGTGTCGCCGGCGCGGCATGGTGGAGGAGATTCCCCGCCGCACCCGGCGCGTGGGGGCGGCGGGACGATTCCGGCAGTCGGCGGCGGCTGCGGCGGTGCGGGGTCTGTGGACAAGCCTGGGGTACGACCGGACCGGCCGGAGGTACCTCGTTATCCACAGGCCCATCTGCCTCTCCCCGAATCGCTTTTCTCTATTTCCCTAGATAGAAGCGGGTCTTGCGGGAACGGGACGGGCAATGGCGAAGCGACTGCTGCGGACACTGGCGGGCGAGGCGGTCTGGCCGCCGCCGATCTGGCTGATGCGCCAGGCCGGCCGCTATCTGCCCGAATACCGGGCGGTGCGCGCCGGGGTGCCGGATTTCGTAAGCCTTTGCACCACGCCCGCGCAGGCGGCGGAGGTGACGTTGCAGCCGCTGCGCCGCTTCGGGATGGATGCGGCGATCCTGTTCAGCGACATCCTGATCCTGCCATGGGCGCTGGGGCAGGGCCTGCGCTTCGCCGAGGGGGAAGGCCCAGTCCTGCCGCCGATCCGCGATGCGGCGGGGCTGGCGGCGCTGGACCCCGGGCGCCTGCCGCAGGCCATCGCCGCGGTGCTGGAGACCATCGAGCGCGTGCGCGCGGCGGTCGGGGAAGCAGCGCTGATCGGCTTCGCCGGCGCCCCGTTCACGGTCGCCTGCTACATGGTCGAAGGCAAAGGCGCGAAGGAGTTTCCCGCCGTGCGCCTGCTGGCCTGGCGCGACCCTGCCCTGTTCGCCCGCCTCATGGAGCTGCTGACAGAGACCACGATCGCCTATCTGTCCGCCCAGATCGCCGCAGGGGCGGAGGCGGTGATGCTGTTCGACAGTTGGGCGGGGCTGCTGCCGCCCCGCCAGTTCCGCGATTTCGTGATCGCGCCGGCCGCCCGCATCGTCGCCGCCCTGCGAACCCGCCATCCGCAGGTGCCGGTGATCGGTTTTCCCCGCCTCGCTGGCCTGCTGCTCGGCGAGTATGCGGCGCGGACCGGCGTGCAGGGGCTGGGGCTGGACACGGCCGCGGACCCGGCCAGGGCGCGCGCGATGGTGCCGCCTGCGATGGCGCTGCAAGGAAATCTCGATCCGCTCGCGCTGCTGGCCGGCAACCCGGCTCAGGCTGCGGAAACCGCGGCAATCCTGGCGGCGATGCGCGGCACGCCGTTCGTGTTCAACCTGGGGCACGGCATCCTGCCGGAAACCCCGCCGGACCATGTCGCGTCGCTGGTGCGCCAAGTGCAGGGAGCTTGATCTTGGCGACAATCCCATCAGGTTGCCGGCCATGACGCGCCCGCGCACCGCCATTGTGCTGTTCAACCTCGGGGGTCCCGACAAGCTGGAATCGGTGCGACCCTTCCTGGTGAACCTGTTCACCGACCCGGCCATCCTGCGCGTGCCGCCGTTCATTCGCCCGCTGCTGGCGCGCCGGATCGCCCGCGCGCGGACCGGGCCGGCGACCGAGAACTACCGGCTGCTCGGCGGCGGCTCGCCGCTGCTGGAATTGACCCTGCAGCAGGCCCGTGCCCTGGAAGCGGCGCTGCCGGAGCGGGACGCGTGCTGCTTCGTCGCCATGCGCTACTGGCACCCGTTCAGCCTCGCGGCGGCGCGAGCGGTGAAGGAATGGAACCCGGACGAGGTCGTGCTGCTGCCGCTCTATCCGCAGTTCTCGACCACGACGACCGGCAGCAGCCTGACCGCCTGGCGGGAGGCGGCCGTCGCGGTCGGGCTGGTCAAGCCGGTCACCACGATCTGCTGCTATCCGGACGATGCGGGTTTTGCCGCGGCAACGGCCGCCTCGGTGCGCGAGCATCTGCTGCGGGCACGGCAGACGCTCAGCGATGCCGTCGGACTGCGCGTGCTGTTCTCCGCCCACGGCCTGCCGGAGGTCATCGTCAGATCGGGCGACCCGTATCAGTACCAGGTCGAGCGGAGCGTCGCGGCGGTGCTGCGGGCGCTGGCCATGCCCGAGCTGGATCACGTCATCTGCTACCAGTCGCGCGCCACGCCGCAGCAATGGATCGGCCCTTCGACGGACGAGGAAGTGGCGCGGGCGGCGCGCGACAAGGTCGCGGTGCTGGTGGTCCCGATCGCCTTCGTGTCCGAGCATTCCGAAACGCTGGTCGAGCTCGACGTGGAATATCGCGAGCTCGCCGAGCGGCTCGGCGTGCCCGGCTATTTCCGCGTGCCGGCGCAGAATGCGGATGCCGGCTTCATTGCGGCGCTCGCCGGGCTGGTACGCCGGTCGCTCGCGGCCGGTCCCGGCCTGTGCAGCTTTCCGCCGGGCACCGTCTGTCCCGCGACCCATCGCGACTGTCCGCAGCGCCGCGCCAGCCAGACCCTTCCGGAAGCGGCATGACGGCGCGGGAACTGATGGCGCGGCGGAGTGCGATGCTGCGTCTGGTGATCTTCGACTGCGATGGCGTGCTGGTGGACAGCGAGCCGGTCGCCAACCGTATCCTTGCCGAGGAGCTGACGGCGCGCGGCTGGGCGATGCCGGTGGCCGAGGCGACGCGGCGCTTCGTGGGCATGAGCCTGCCGGCGATGCGCCCGGTGGTGGAGGCGCGGCTTGGCCGGCGGCTTCCGGACGGATGGGAAGATGGATTGCAGGACCGCATCGTTGCGGCGCTGGCGACCGAGGCGGTCGCCATTCCCGATGCGATCGCGGCGCTGCATGCGGCCAGCGCGCTCGGCATCGCCTGGCGCATCGCCTCCAACTCCTCGCATGCCGAGATGGAGGCGAAGTTCCGCCGTCTCGGCATTGCCGGGCTGGTGGCAGGACGGGTCCACAGCTTCACGGACGTGGCCCAGGGCAAGCCCGCGCCCGATCTGTTCCTGGCGGCGGCGCGCGCGGAAGGGGCGATGCCCGGGGAGTGTGTGGTGGTCGAGGATTCGGTGCCCGGCGTGTCGGCGGCGGTTGCCGCCGGCATGGACTGCCTCGGCTTCGCGCCGCATGGCGATGGCGCGGCTCTGCGCGCGGCGGGTGCGGTGCCGTTCCATGCCATGCGCGAACTGCCCGCGCTGCTGTCGCTCGCGCGGCGGTGTGCGGCATGACGATCGCAGCCCTCGCGCCCGCCTATGCCTGGATCAAGGCCGCCCACGTCATCAGCATGGTCGCGTGGATGGCGGGGATGTTCTATCTGCCGCGGCTGTTCGTGTATCACGCCGACCTCCTGCGCGGCTCCGCCGAAAGCGAGCGGTTCAAGCTGATGGAGCGGCGGCTCTATCGGCAGATCATCACACCCGCCATGCTTGCCACCTTCCTGTTCGGCATCCTGCTGATCCTGACGCCGGGCGTGATCGACTGGTCGGCCGGATGGTGGCACGTGAAGCTTGCCGCGGTGCTGGCAATGACCGGGGTTCACGGCATGCTGGGCCGCGCCCGACGGGACTTCCTGCATGACCGCAACCGGCATCCGGCCAGATATTTCCGTATCCTCAACGAAGTGCCGACAGTGCTGCTGATCATCATCGTGGTCATGGTGATCGTCCGTCCGTTCTGACCACGGGCCGGCGAGGATTGTGAAGACCTCTTGAACTCCAGGCGAGATCGGCTATCTCTTGCTTGACCCGGGCTGGGTGACTCGCTAACGTTAGCAGGGCAATTCTGGTGGCCGTCCCGGCTGCCGCCCCACCCCCCGTTTCTGTTCCCCAGTCCGCCGGAACAGTGCCGGTGTGACCGCGGTGCAACCCGCGGGGCCGCCGGTAGCCGAGAATCAGGACCGAAATGCCTGCCCCGCGCGGGCCTTACGTCCGTCGGCGTTCCGTTCCATTCCCGAACTCCCTCCCCGAGGCGTTTCCGATGCACCTCGCCGAACTCAAGGCAAAATCTCCGGCGGACTTGTTGAGCTTCGCCGAATCGCTCCAGATCGAGAATGCGTCGTCGCTGCGCAAGCAGGACATGATGTTCGCGATCCTCAAGAACCTCGCCGAAAACGAGCAGGCCATCCACGGCGAAGGCACGCTGGAAATCCTGCCCGACGGCTTCGGCTTCCTGCGCAGTGCCGAAAGCAATTTCCTGCCCGGCCCGGACGATATCTATGTCTCGCCCTCCCAGGTGCGGCGGTTCGGCCTGCGCACCGGCGATTCGGTGGAAGGCCAGATCCGCGCGCCCAAGGACGGCGAACGGTATTTCGCGCTGCTCAAGGTCAACACGATCAATTTCGAGCCGCCGGAAGCCGTCCGCCACCGGATCAACTTCGACAACCTGACCCCGCTCTATCCCGACAAGCGGCTGAAGATGGAGGTCGAGAACTTCCAGTCGGTCGCCAAGGGTCCGAACAAGGACCTGACGCCGCGGGTGATCGACCTGATCTCGCCGATCGGCAGGGGCCAGCGCGCGCTGATCGTCGCGCCGCCGCGCACCGGCAAGACGGTGATGCTGCAGAACATCGCCACCGCGATCAGCCACAACCACCCGGAAGTGTTCCTGATCGTGCTGCTGATCGACGAGCGGCCGGAGGAAGTCACCGACATGGCGCGCACCGTGAAGGGGGAGGTAATCGCCTCCACCTTCGACGAGCCGGCGACCCGGCACGTGCAGGTGACCGAGATGGTGCTGGAGAAGGCCAAGCGGCTGGTCGAGCACAAGCGCGACGTGGTGATCCTGCTCGATTCCATCACGCGGCTCGCCCGCGCCTACAACACCGTCGTCCCCAGCTCGGGCAAGGTGCTGACCGGCGGCGTCGATGCCAATGCGCTGCAGCGGCCGAAGCGCTTCTTCGGCGCCGCCCGCAACATCGAGGAAGGCGGCTCGCTCACCATCATCGCGACCGCGCTGATCGACACCGGCAGCCGCATGGACGAGGTGATCTTCGAGGAGTTCAAGGGCACCGGCAATTCCGAGATCATCCTGGACCGCAAGCTGTCGGACAAGCGCACCTTCCCGGCCATCGACATCACCAAGTCGGGCACGCGCAAGGAAGAACTGCTGGTGGATCGCGGCACGCTGTCGAAGATGTGGGTGCTGCGGCGCATCCTCAATCCGATGGGCACGATGGATGCGATGGACTTCCTGCTGGACAAGCTGAAATACAGCAAGACCAACCAGGATTTCTTCGACGCGATGAATACCTGAGCCGTGGCGGCGCCGGCCGCTTGCGTTGCCGCGCTGAAGCAGCGCGCGGGCGACCTGCGCGCCGCCTTCGCCGCGATCGACGCGGCGGTCGCGCGCGCGATCGATGCGCGGCCCGCGGTGCCGGAGGTGGCGTGGCCGGCGATCAGCGACGGCGGCGTGCGGACGGAACTCGCCGCGCAGGTGCGCCGCTCGGGCTGCGTGGTGGTGCGCGGCGTGTTCGCCGCTGCCGGGGCCGCCGCGTGGGATGCCGAGCTTGCCGAATATCTTTCGGCGAATGCCGCCGATGCGGCGATGCGTGCGCGCCGGCCGGGCCGCTGGGCGGACGGGCCGCCGCAGATGTATTCGGTCTACTGGTCGCGCCCGCAGGTGATGGCGCGCCAGGCGCCGGCGCTCGCCGCGGTGCGCCGCTGGCTCAACCGTCTGTGGCGCGACGGCGGGGCATTCGATCCTGACCTGGAATGCAGCTATGCCGACCGGGTTCGCCGCCGCACGCCGGGCGACGCCTCGCTCGCGCTGGGGCCGCATATCGACGGCGGCACGCACGGAAGATGGCTCGATCCTGCGCAGTCCGCACCGTATCGGGCGGTGCTCGGCGGCGATCCGCTGGCGTTCGACCCGTTCGATGCCGCCGGCCGTGTCGCGTCCGGGGCGGCGGAGCCGAACGGCTGCGCGATGTTCCGCACCTGGCAGGGCTGGACGGCGCTGACGGCGCAGGGGCCGGGCGACGGGACGCTGCAGGTGGTGCCGGTCGCCGCCGCGATCGGCTGGGTGCTGCTGCGCCCCTTCCTGGCCGACATCGCGCCGGACTCGCTGTGCGGGGCGGAGGCGTCGAACGCCCTGTGGATCACGCAAGAATTCCACGCGCCACTATTGCGCGGCCTCACGCCGATCCCGCCGGTCGCGCCGGGCGACACCGTCTGGTGGCATCCCGACCTGATCCACGCGGTCGAGGCACGGCACGGCGGCAGCGGGCCGAGCAACGTCATGTACATCGCCGCCGCGCCGGATTGCCCGCGCAACCGGGCCTATCTCGCCCCGCAGGCCGCCGCCTTCCGCGCCGGCCGCGCGCCGCCCGATTTCCCGCCCGACGACCTGGAGACCGGCTTCGCCGCCCGCGCCGGGGAGGCTTCGCTGACCGCGCTCGGGCGGCGGCAGATGGGGATGGCGTAGGCAGGCAAACCCGGCGCGTGCGGGACGTTGCTGCGCGATGGATCATCCCGACGCCGCCGGCCCTGCCTCTCCGCATCTCGATGAGCGCGAACAGCGGCAGGCCGCCGCCCGCTCGCCGCTCGGCCCGCTCGTCATCCACGAGATCGTGCGTGAGCAGGGGGAGATCGAGCTGCGGCGGTCGTTCACCGGCCTTGCCTGGTCGGCGCTCGCCTCCGGCCTGTCGATCGGCTTTTCGATGGTGGTGCAGGCCTATCTGCAGGCGGGGCTGCCGGCGGCGCCGTGGCGCGTGCTGGTGGCCGGGCTCGGCTACAGCGTCGGCTTCCTCATCGTCATCCTGGGGCGCCAGCAGTTGTTCACCGAGACCACGCTGACGGCGCTGATCCCGACGCTGACGCGCCGCGACGGGGCGACGCTCAGGGCGACGCTGCGGGTGTGGGCGATCGTGCTGGTGGCCAACCTGCTCGGTACCTGGATCTTCGGGTGCATCGCCGCGCAGCCAGGCATCTTCAGCCCGCAGGCGCGCGCAGCGATGGCGGAGCTGGCGCGGCATGTGACCGGGCAGCCGTTCGTGACCACGCTGGTCACTGCCGGCTCCGCCGGCTGGCTGATCGGGCTGATGGTCTGGCTGCTGCCGTCCGCCGGGTCGGCACGCATCCTGGTGATCGTGCTGCTGACCTACGTGATCGCGATCTGCCGCTTTCCGCATATCGTTGCCGGCTCGACGGAAGCGGTGTTCGGCGTCGCCACCGGCGCGGTGGGCATCGGCGACTATCTATGGCGCTTCCTGGTGCCGACGCTGCTCGGCAACGTGTTCGGCGGAACCGTGCTCGCCGCCCTGCTGAACCACGTGCCGATCGCCGGCGAACTCGATGCGGCGCGCGGTCAGGCGAGGTAGCGGGCGGTCAGATGCGCCTCGAAATCGGCGGGGTCGAGCGGGCGGCCGGTGGCGGCGCGCAGCAGGTCGTTGAAGCCGAGCAGGCTGCCCTTGGCATGCACGTGCAGGCGCAGCCAGCCGACCAGCGGCGAGAGGTCGCCCCGGCCGATCGCCGCGTCCAGCCCCGGCACGTCGCGCCGCGCCGCCGCCATCAGTTGCGCCGCCGCCATCGCGCCCAGCGTGTAGCTTGGGAAATAGCCGATGGCGCCGTCGTACCAGTGAATGTCCTGCATGCAGCCCTGCGCGTCGTCGGGCGGCACGATGCCGAGCAGGTCGCGCATCCCCTCCGCCCACGCGCCGGGCAGGTCGGCGGCGGCCAGTTCGCCGACGACCAGCGCCTGTTCCAGCCGGAACCGCAGGATGACATGCGCCGGATAGGTCATCTCGTCGGCATCGACGCGGATATGGCCACGCTCCACCCGCCGCCACAGCCGGCCGAGATTGGCCGGCGCGAACGCCGCCGCGGCCCCGCCGAAGGCCGCATGCAGTTGCGGGCCGAGCCAGCCCAGATAGGCGTCGGACCGGCAGGCCTGCATCTCGATGATCAGCGACTGGCTCTCATGCGCCGCCATGCCGGCGGCCTCGCCGACCGGCTGGCGGGCGAAGGCGGCGGGCAGGCCGCGCTCATAGAGCGCATGCCCGGTCTCGTGCAGCACGCCGAGCAGGGCGCGGGCGAAATCCGTCTCGTCGTAGCGGGTGGTGATGCGCACGTCGCTCGGCGTGCCGCCGCAGAACGGGTGGGCGGAACGGTCGAGCCGGGAATGCTCCGCCTCCAGCCCGGCGGCTTCCGACAGGCGGCGGCACAGCGCCTCCTGCCGGTCGGCGGGGAACGGGCCTTCCGGGCGGAGCGGCGGCGGCCGACTGGCCTGCAATTCCTCCGCCCGCGGCAGCGCATCATGCAGGAAGCGAGCATAGGCGGTGAACACCGGCGCCACGTCGGCCGCCCCGATGCCGCGCTGGTAGCCGTCCATCAGCGCGTCATAGGGGCTCAGATGCAGTGCCGCCGACAGGGCGGCGGCCTGCTGGCGGGCGAGGTTCAGCACCTCCGCCAGCGCCGGGGCGACGCGGGCGAAATCGGCATCGCGCCGCGCCCCGCGCCAGATCGTCTCGCAGGCGGCATTGGCGCGGGCCTGCGCCTCCACCAGGTCGGCCGGCACCGCGCTGGCGCGCAGATGGGCATGGCGCATCAGGCGCAGATTCGCCTCCCGCCAGGCATCCGCCTCGGTCGCGGCGGCAAGGTCGCCGGCGACCTCGGGCGCGGTCAGCAGGGCGTGGGCGTGGCCCGCCAGCACGGCGAGCTGGTCGCCACGCGCCGCCGCCCCGCCCGGCGGCATCATCGCCGCCGCGTCCCAGTTCAGCATCGCCGCCGCCTCATGGACCGTGGCGATGCGGGCAAAGCGGGCCGAGAGCCGGTCATAGGCGGTCATGCGCGACGCCCCTTGCGGACATAGACGACGAAGACCACCAGCAGCGCGACCGCGAGCCCGTACCAGGTGATCGCGTATTGCAGGTGGTTGTTGGGTGGCCGCGGCAGGGCGTGCGCCGGGTCGGGCCAGCCCTGCGGCGGCGTCGGGCCGAGGGCGACCAGTGTGAACGGCGCGACCTGTTGCAGCCCCAGCGCCGCCCCGATCGCCGGCGGATCGAGCGTGTAGAACAGCCGCGCCTTCGGGTCGTCGGTGGCCGAGAACAGGCCCGGACGGTCGGCCGGGCGGGCATAGCCCACCACGGTCACGGTGCCGCCGGGCAGGGCGGGATCGTGCAGGCGGTCGGACGGCAGCCAGCCGAGATCGACCAGCACGGGCGGCCCGTCCGGCCGTTCCAGCGGCTCGATCAACTGGCCACCCAGCACCGGCCCCGCCGGCGCATCCCGCACCTCCGCGCCATACAGCGCGGCGAGGTCGGGCCGCAGCGCGCCACGCAGTTCGACCTTCGCGAACGGGGCGGGCCGGGGCGGCAGGGGTACCGGCGGCGCCTGTTCGGCCGCGGCGATGGCGGCCAGGATGCGCCGCTTCCATTCCAGCCGCCGCACCTGCCAGGTGCCCAGGCCGAGCAGCACCGCCAGCATGATGGCGGTGCTGACCACGGGCACCAGCAGCGACCGGGCCGGCCGGCTCACAACCCCATCTCGGTGGCGCGGGTGCGGTACTGCAGCGCCACCATCAGCGCCTTGGCCGGGCGCATGACCAGGATGGCCAGCACCAGCGTCGGCACCGGCCACAGCACGACATGCACCCAGAGCGGCGGGGAATAGGTGAACTCCACCCACACCGCCGCGCCGATCACCAGCACGCTGAGGAAGAACATGACGAACACCGCCGGCCCATCGCCGGTATCGGCGTCCCGCAGGTCCAGGCCGCAGACCGGACAGCGCTCCCGCACCGAAAGCAGGCCGGCATAGAGCGGGGCGCGACCGCAGCGCGGGCAGCGGCAGCGCAGCGCCGCCACGGCCAGCGGTGCGGCCTGGGCCACTCTACTCGCCGGCGATCGGGCCGGCGCCCCACCAGTAGATGCAGACGAACAGGAACAGCCACACCACGTCGACGAAGTGCCAGTACCAGGCGGCCGCCTCGAACCCGAAATGCCGTTGCGGAGAGAATTGCCCGGCGCGGGCGCGGAACCAGCACACGATCAGGAAGCAGGTGCCGACGATCACGTGGAAACCGTGGAAGCCGGTGGCGAGGAAGAACACCGCCGGATAGATCCCGCCGCCGGAGAAATGGAACGGCGCATCGGAATACTCGATCGCCTGGCAGGTGGTGAACGACAGGCCGAGCAGCACGGTCAGCGCCAGCCCCACCAGCATGCCGCGGCGGTCGTTCTCGATCAGCGAATGGTGCGCCCAGGTGATCGTGGTGCCGGACAGCAGCAGGATCATCGTGTTGAGGAACGGCAGGTGGAACGGATCGAATGTGTGCACGCCGGGTGGCGGCCACACCCCGGCGGTATCGCCCGAGACGTGTTCGGGGAACAGCGCGAAATGGAAGAACGCCCAGAAGAAGGCGACGAAGAACATCACCTCGCTGGAGATGAACAGCGTCATCCCATAGCGCAGGCCGAGCCGCACCACCGGGGTATGCAGGCCGGGCGTCCGGCTCTCGCGGATCACGTCGCGCCACCAGAAGAACATGGTGGCCAGCACCACCGCCAGCCCGACCACCAGCGTCGCGTAGCTGCCGTAATGGGCTGCGAACACGATGCCCAGCACGGTCAGCCCGCCGCCGAGCGCGCCGACGATCGGCCAGGGGCTCGGATCGACCAGGTGATAGGGCTGCTTGAGGCCGGAGCTCGGGGGGAAGGCGCTCACGGCGTGCGTGTCGGTGTCCATGCCATGCCCATCGCAGAAGTTGGCCGCATCATGCGGAAATCGCGGCGCGCATCAAGGGGCGGCATCACCGCACCAGCGGGCCGACATGCGGCCCGGCGGTGGCGAGCTTGCCGCTCTTTGCCGCGTCGTCGAGCGAGCGGAAGAACGTGTAGGAGAGCGTGATCGTCGTCACGTCGGCGGTCGAGGGGTCGGTGGCCAGCGCCGGGTCCACCCAGAAGCTGACCGGCATCTGCATTTCCTGGCTCGGCGCCAGCGTCTGCTCGTTGAAGCAGAAGCAGGCGGTCTTATGGAAATACCGGCCGATCTTGTCGGGGGTGACGTTGTAGAGGGCGATGCCGGTGATCGGATGCCCCGCCTCGTTGCGTGCCGCGTAGAAGGCCACCTGCTGCTCGCCCAGCCGCAGCGTCACCTGCTTCTGTTCGGGCACGAAATGCCAGGGCAGGTTCGGGGCGGTGTCGGCGTTGAAGCGGACCGTGATGGTGCGGTCGCTGACGGTGCGGCTGGTCTCCGGCCCGATCTGCGGCGTGCCGCCGAAGCCGGTGACGGCGCAGAACACGCGGTACAGCGGCACCGCGGCGAACGACATCGCCAGCATGCCCGCGACCACGGTCACGAGCGTCAGCGGCAGCAGGCGGCCGGGGCGGCGCTGGCCGGTCATGGCATCAGCCCGCGTGTCCGTGATGCGCCATCTTCACCATCGCGATGGCATAGAACAGCACGACCAGCCCCAGCAGGATGACCAGCATGGCGATGTTCCGCCCACGGCGCCGGCGCGCCAGCCCGGCATCGTCGAGCGGCGCCGGCGGGGCATGCTCGGCCACCATCGGTCAGCCGGCGAACCGGTCCACCGCAAGCGCGGCGAACAGCGTGAACAGATAGAGCAGCGAGTAGCGGAACAGCGCGCGCGCCGGCGCATCGCGGCTCTGGCTCGCGCCGGCGGCATCCTGCCGGTCACGCAGCACGCGCCACGCGCCGGCGATGAACCCGCCGCCCAGCGCCAGCGCCGCCAGCCCATAGACCGGCCCGGTCAGATGCAGCGCCCAGGGCAGCACCGCGAGCGGCGCCAGCAGCAGCGTATAGACCATGACGTGGCGCCGCGTGCTGCGTGCCCCGGCGACCACCGGCAGCATCGGCACCCCGGCCCGCGCATAGTCGCCATGCGCCCACAGCGACAGCGACCAGAAATGCGGCGGGGTCCACATGAAGATGATCGCGAACATCAGCAGCGGCAGCAGGCCGACATCGCCGGTCACGGCGGCCCAGCCGATCAGCGGCGGAAAGGCGCCGGCCGCGCCGCCGATGACGATGTTCTGCGGCGTGCGCCGCTTCAGCCAGACGGTATAGACGAACACGTAGAACAGGATCGACACGGCCAGCAACCCGCCCGCGACGGCATTGGTGGCAAGCCCCATCACCAGCACCGAGCCGACCGCGAGCGTCAGCCCGAAGCCCAGCGCCTGGCCCGGCGCGATCCGTCCGGCGGGGATCGGCCGGCGCGCGGTGCGCCGCATCAGCGCATCGATGTCGCGGTCGTACCACATGTTGATCGCGCCGGACGCGCCGGCGGCCACGGCGATGCACAGCACCGCGGTCACCGCCAGCACCGGATGCAGATGTCCGGGGGCCACCAGCAGCCCCACCAGGCCGGTGAACACCACCAGCGTCACCACCCGTGGCTTGAGCAGCGCAAGCCAATCCCCGGCGGAGGACTGGTCGAGGATGGTGCGGTCGGAAAGCGCAAGCGGGGACGAAGAGTCCCCGCCGCGTCCCGCCAGCACTCCGGCGGCTATCTGGTCCATCATGTACCCCGATCAGCGAATCCGCGGCAGTTCCTCGAAGGTATGGAACGGCGGCGGAGAGGACAGGCTCCACTCCAGCGTGGTGGCACCTTCGCCCCAGTAGTTCTCGGCGACATGCTCCTTCGAGGTGAAGGTGCGGTAGCAGACATAGAAGAAGCACAGCATGCCGAGCGCCGAGATGAACGACCCGACGCTTGCCACCTCGTTCCAGCCGCGGAAGGCCTCCGGATAGTCCACGTAGCGGCGCGGCATGCCGGCGAGGCCGAGGAAGTGCATGGGAAAGAAGGTCAGGTTGACGCCGACGAAGGTCAGCCAGAAGTGCATCTTCGCCCAGAACTCGGGGAACGGCCGGCCGGTCATCTTGCCGATCCAGTAGTAGAAGCCGGCGAAGATCGAGAACACCGCGCCGAGCGACAGCACGTAGTGGAAGTGCGCGATGACGTAGTAGGTGTTGTGCACGATCTGGTCGATGCCGGCGTTCGCCAGCACCACGCCGGTGACGCCGCCGATGGTGAACACGAAGATGAAGCCGACCGCCCACATCATCGGCACGGTCAGCTCGATCGAACCGCCCCACATCGTGGCGATCCAGGAGAAGATCTTGATGCCGGTGGGCACGGCGATGATCATCGTGGCGGCCATGAAATAGGCCCGCGTGTCCACGTCCATGCCGGACACGAACATATGGTGCGCCCAGACCACGAAGCCGACCACGCCGATCGCGACCATGGCGTACGCCATGCCGAGATAGCCGAACACCGGCTTCTTGGAGAACGTGGAGACGACATGGCTGATGATGCCGAAGCCCGGCAGGATCATGATGTACACTTCGGGATGGCCGAAGAACCAGAACAGGTGCTGGAACAGCACCGGATCGCCGCCGCCCTGCGGATCGAAGAAGGCGGTGCCGAAGTTCCGGTCGGTGATCAGCATGGTGATCGCGCCGGCGAGCACCGGGATCGCGAGCAGCAGCAGGAACGCCGTCACCAGCATCGACCACACGAACAGCGGCATCTTGTGCAGCGTCATGCCGGGCGCGCGCATGTTGAAGATCGTGGTGATGAAGTTGATCGCGCCGAGCAGGGAGGAGATGCCCGCGAGGTGCAGCGCGAACAGCGTGAAGTCCATGCCCGGCCCGCTCTCATACGTGTTGTTCGACAGCGGCGGATAGAGCGTCCAGCCAGAGCCCGATTCACCCATCAGCAGGCCGGCCATGATCAGGAAGAACGCCGGCACCAGCAGCCAGAAGCTGATGTTGTTGAGGCGCGGGAACGCCATGTCCGGCGCCCCGATCATGATCGGCACGAACCAGTTGCCGAAGCCGCCGATCATCGCCGGCATCACGCTGAAGAAGATCATCAGCAGGCCGTGCGCCGTCACCACGGTGTTCCACTCTTGCCCGGTGGAGAAGTGGTGCATGCCCGGGGAGAACAGTTCCAGACGCATGATCAGCGACAGGATCATGCCCACGGTCCCGCCGACCACGGCGAAGATCAGATAGAGGGTACCGATATCCTTGTGGTTGGTGCTGAACAGCCAGCGTGCCACGAAGCCCGGCGCATGGCCGTGGTGGTCGTCGTGGTGGGCGTGGCCGTGGGCAGTCGCACTCATGCTCGCTCTCCTGCAGGCGCCGTCATTGCGGCGGCAGTCACTGAACTGGTCCCGATGCGGCGGCGAAGCGCGACGGATCGGCCGGCGGTTCGGCGGCGAACTTGGTCTTCGCCTCCTGCACCCAGGCGTCGAATTCCTTCGGGGTGACGGCCTTGATCACGATCGGCATGAAGCTGTGGTTGGTGCCGCAGATCTGGTTGCACTCCCCGCGGTACTCGCCGGGCTGGTCGGCGCGGAACCACGTCTCGATGGTGCGGCCGGGGATCGCGTAGCGCTGCACGCCGAGGCTGGGGATGAAGAAGCTGTGGATCACGTCGGTGCTGGTGGTCAGCACGCGGATGTTCTTGCCCGCCGGCACCACCACCGGATTGTCCACCGTCAGCAGCCGCGGCTCACCCGGCTTCAGATCGGCGTCCTTCACGATGTAGCTGGAGAAGTCGATGTTGCCGTGGTCCGGGTAGGTGTATTCCCAATACCACTGGTGGCCGGTGACCTTGATCGTCATGTCCGCGTTCTCGGTCCGGTCTTCGTAATAGACCAGCCGGAAGCTGGGAATCACGATGATCGCCAGGATCAGCACCGGGATCACGGTCCACGCCACTTCCAGCAGCGTGTGGTGGGCGGTACGGCTCGGCACCGGATTGCGGCGGGCGTTGTAGCGCACCATCACCCAGATCAGCAGCCCGCCGACGAACAGCGTGATCAGCGTGATGATCCACAGCACCAGGCTGTGCAGGCTTTCGATGCGCGCCTGCACCGGGCTGTGCGCGGCCTGAAAGCTCATCTGCCAGGGGCGCGGCACCTGCGCCAGCGCCGCGGCGGTCGGCACAACGGCGCCGCCAAGGGTCAAAGCGAACGCGGCAGCACGCCGCCGGAGTAGCTGCATCGGCCGATCCATCCCGCTGAGGGCGCCGGGGCGCATCACCCCGCGCTGCAGCACGTGGGCTACAAGACGCCGACTTGAAGATCAAGGCCCCCTGTCCGCCCGGCAGGCGCGTCAGGCCGGCAGGTCGACCAGGGTGAACAGGCCGAAGGGCGGCACTGGTCGGCGCGTGGCGACGCGCAGGTCCTGCGCAGTCAACAGCGCCTCGAACCGGAAGTCCGGATGCCAGCCGAGCGCGCGGGAGGCCGGGGCCAGCGCCCGCTCTCCCCACCAGCGCAGGCCGCGCTCGGCGGCGAAGTGGTTGACGAACAGGATGCGCCCGCCGGGCCGCACCACGCGGCGCAGCTCCGCCAGCAGGCGGCGCGGATGCGGCACCACGGAGGCGACGAACATGGCCACCGCGATGTCGAAGGAGGCATCCGGGAAGCTGGTGTCCTCGGCGTCCATCTCATGCAGGGCGATCACGTGGGACAGCCGCTCCTCGGCCACCCGGTCGCGGGCGCGGGAGAGCATTTCGGGCGACAGGTCGATGCCCACCACCCGCTTGTCGCGCCGGTAGCGCGGCAGGGCGAGGCCGGTGCCGACCCCGACCTCGAGCACCTGCTGGCCGGGCAGCGCGTTCACCGCCTCCGCCGCCCGGCGCCGGCCCCAGGCGGACACACCGCCGAACGAGGCGTCGTAGAACGACGCCCAGCGGCGATACGCCGCACGCACCGCCGCCGCGTCGAGTGCGGTATGCGGTGCGGCATAGGGCGCGGGCTCCGTCAGATGCGGATGGGTATTCATGTCTGTCGGCGTTCCCCAGGACAAGCCAAGTCACGTACAAGCCAACGCACGCGGCGACGGTTTCGCCCGTTGCCCGCTTCAACGCAAGTGTTGTCGCCGCACCCGCCGACAGCGCGGCTTAATCGGCCGACAGGTTGACCGCGGCGGCGCGGCCGTTCTGCTGCTGCTCCACGTCGAAGCCGATCTTCTGGCCTTCGTTCAGGGTGCGCAGCCCGGCCTTCTGCACCGCACTGATATGGACGAACACGTCTTTTCCGCCGGTATCAGGGGCAATGAATCCATACCCTTTCGTCGGATTGAACCACTTGACCGTTCCTTTGGCCATCGACGCCTTCCCTTGCTGCGGCATCCGCGGCCCTGCCCGCCGATCCTGCGGCAGGCCTGCCACGACCGGACGCCCGTTCATCGAGCGCACGGACGACCCGCGCACCCCCCTCGGGAACGGCTTGGTGTTATGCGCTTGCGCGTTTCGGTGCCGCCCCCACGGAACGATACGCGGCATCGGGGCCGAACTGCAATATGAACAGACCGTCATCGGCCGCCCATGTCAGGCGGCCTCCTCCCGGCGGTCACGCACTTTTACGTAAGCCACCTGGGCGTGCTCGGCACAGTACGGCTTTCCTGTCAGCGCATCGGCGTCGCAGAACCGGAAGCTCGGGGTTCCCGGCTCGCCGATCGGCCAGCAGCAGGCGGACAGCCGGCTGCGGACGGGCGGAACCGCGCGGACCGGCGAGGGTGCCGCGGCCGGCCGCGGCGGCGCCGCGGCGACCGGCGCGGCGGCGACGGGGCCGCCGGC
>JAKAZX010000376.1 GCA_021826485.1 Pseudomonadota bacterium
AGCACGTAGCCGTCCTGCCAGCGGATCGGCGTCTTCAGCAGCCTGGCGTGGAAGCCGCCCCAGGTGCCGATGCTTTCCAGGATCAGGAAATTCGGGATACAGGCGGCGAGCTGGATGTTCGCCGCACCCTCGATCGGGCCGCAATAGAGATGCGGGGCGATCTGGGCGTAATACGCCTCCGCCATGCCGGCGATCTTCTTCGCCTCCAGCAGCCCGCCGACGCGGCCGAGCGCCATTTGCAGGATCGAGGCGGCGCGACATTCCAGCACGCGGGCGAACTCGTATTTGGTCGCCAGCCGTTCGCCGGTGGCAATCGGGATCGTGGTCTGGCGCGCGACCAGCGCCATTTCCTCCGGCTTCTCGGGGGGCACCGGCTCCTCGAACCACAGCGGATCATATTGTTCCAGCCGCCGGGCGAGGCGGATGGCGCCGCTGGCGGTGAATTGGCCGTGGGTGCCGAACAGCAGATCGGCCTGCGTGCCCAGCGCCTCGCGCAGCCGGCGGCAGAACCGCTCGGACAGGTCCATGCGGGCAAGGCTCGGCTGGCGCGGGTCGAAGCTGGAATACGGGCCGGCGGGATCGAACTTCACCGCGGTGAAGCCCATCGCAATATACTGCGCGGCGCGCGCGGCGGCGGCGTCGGGGTCCATGTAGACCGCCTGCGCCTTGTCGTTCGCACCCCCCTCGTCCGCCTCGGGATAGAGATAGGTGTAGCTGCGCAGCCGGTCGGTCACCCGCCCGCCGAGCAGCGCATGCACCGGCTTGTCGACCGCCTTGCCGATGATGTCCCACAGCGCCATCTCGATGCCCGACAGCACGCCCATCATCGTGATGTCCGGCCGCAGCGAGTAGCCGCGGGCATAGACGTTACGCCAAAGCGTCTCGATGCGGAACGGGTCGCTGCCCTCGACATGGTGGGCGAACACGTCCTCGATCAGCCGCACCATCGCATGCGGGCCGAAGGTGGCGGCGTACACCTCCCCCACGCCTTCGATGCCGGTGTCGGTGATCAGCTTGAGGAAGATGAAATAGCGCCCGCCCCATTGCGGCGGCGGGTTGCCGACCACGAAGGTCCTGAGTTCGCGGATTTTCATGCGTCGAACACGATCACGTTGCGCAGCGCCTCGCCGCGCCTGACGGCGGCGATCGCCTCGTTGATCCGTTCCAGCGGATAGCGGCCGGTGATGAGTTCATCGAGCTTCAGCCGGCCCTGCTGATAGGCGGCGACCAGATGCGGGATGTCGATGCGGATGCGCGCGGACCCCATCTTGGAGCCGAGGATGCGCTGTTCGTCGGCGGCGAGCCAGCCGGGATCGTAGGCCGCCATGACGCCGGAGGCCGGCATCCCGACCACGACCACCGCGCCGCCGCGGCCGATCAGACCGGTCGCCTGGTCCATCGCCGCCTTCGCGCCGACGGTGACGAAAGCCCAGTCCGCCGCGCGGCCGCCGTTCAGCGCGCGAAGCTGCGCGGCCACGTCGGCCGCGGCGGGATCGAGCGCGTGCGTCGCCCCGAACTTCAGCGCCGCCGCCCGCTTCGCCGGCGACAGATCGAGGGCCACGATCGGCGACGCGCCGGCCATCGCGGCACCCTGCACCGCGTTCAGCCCGACGCCGCCGGTGCCGATGACGACGACGCTGTCGCCCGCCCGCACGCCGGCGGTGTTGAGCACCGCGCCGGCGCCGGTGATGACGCCGCAGGCCAGCAGCGACGCGCAATCCAGCCGGATCTCCCGCGGGATGGCGACCGCCTGCGACCCCTCCACCACCACGTATTCGGCGAACGCGCCGGTGCGCAGGCCGTGGCCGAGCGACTCGCCGGTCGCATGCGCGGTCAGCGGGCTTTGCTGATCGAGCGGGAACACCGCCTCACACCGCACCTGCGCGCCGCGGGCGCAGGACGGGCACTGCCCGCAGGAGCGGATCAGCGTCACCACCGCATGGTCGCCCGGCTTCAGATGCGCGACCCCGGCGCCGACCTGCTCGACGATGCCAGCGGCCTCATGCCCATAGACGGCGGGCAACTGGCCGCCCCAGGCGCCGTCCGCCATCAGGATGTCGCTGTGGCAGATCGCGCAGGCGGCGACCTTCACGCGCACCTCCCCGGGACCGGGCGGCGCCAGGTCCACCTCCTCGATCCGCAGATCCTTGCCGAACGCGCGGCAGACGGCAGCTTTCATGGCGGTTCCCGACGCGGTGGACGACGGACTATGCCCGCGCCCCGCGCCGTGCGCCAGACCGCGCCCCGCCGACCCTTGACGGCCGGTCAGGAGGGTGCCACTGGTAAGACCACGATAAGACCACTGGAGGAAGCGTGGCCATCACGCGGGCCAGGGAGGCCGAACCGCCGGCCTTCGTCGGGGCATTCGCGGCCCTGCGCGCGCATCTGCTGAGCGGCCAGGTGCAGCCCGGCGACCGGCTGCTGAGCGAGCGCGAGTTGTCGGTGCAACTCGGCGTCAGCCGGCCGGTGCTGCGGGAGGCGCTGCGCGCGCTCGCCATGCTCGGGGTGCTGGAAATCCGCCAGGGCGCCGGCACCGTGGTGCGCCGGCCGGACGTGTCGCTGCTCGGCGACTTCTTCGCCTTCACCGCGCATCACCGCGATGCGCTGGTGGACGACGTGATGCAGGCCCGCATCGCCATCGAATGCCAGGCCATCCGCCTCGCCTGCACGCGCGCCACCATCACCGACCTGGAGCGGCTGCGCGCCGCGCAGGACGACATCGCCGCGACCATCGACCACCCCGCGGCGGGCGGGCTGGCCGACCATGCCTTTCATCGCGCCCTGGTCGCCGCCGCGCATTCCGAGACGCTGGCCACGCTGTACGAGGCGATCGGCACGCTGCTACTCCGCTCGCACCGGGAACGCCGGCAATCCGTGTTCGGCACGGCGGACGGCCGCCACTATCTGATCGAGCACCATCGCCAGGTGCTCCAGGCGCTCGCCGCCGGCGATCCGTCCCGTGCGGACGACGTGCTGCGCGAGCATTTCGCGATCGGCGACGAATACCGCCGCCGCGACCTGGCCACCCGGCAGCACCCCACCCCGCAAGGCATCACCGCATGAACATCGTCATCGGCAGCGACCACGCCGGCTATCACCTCAAGCTGCAACTGGCCGAGCATCTGCGCAGCGCCGGCCACGGCGTGACCGACGTGGGCAGCCACGATCCGGCGCCGGTCGATTTCCCCGACATCGCGCGCGCCCTGTGCGGGCTGGTCCGCAAGGGCGGCGTGCGCGGCCTGATGGTCTGCGGCACCGGCGTCGGCGCGGCGATCGCCGCCAACAAGGTGCGCGGCATCCGCGCCGCCGTTTGCCACGACGTGCATTCCGCGCACCAGTCGGTCGAGCATGACGATGTCAACGTCATGTGCATCGGCGCGCAGATCGTCGGTGCCTGGCTGGCGCGCGATCTGGTCGATGCCTTCGTCGCCGCCGAGTTCGACCGGACCGAGGATTTTGTCCGCCGCGTGCGCAAGCTGCACGACATGGAGTCCGAATGATGGGCGAGGGCAAAGGCCACGTCATCGGCTTCATCGGCCTCGGCGTGATGGGGCTGGAGATGGCGCGCAATCTGGCGCAGGCCGGCCATGCCGTGCAGGCCTTCGACACGCGGCCGGACGCGGTGCGCGCCGCCGCCGCGCAAGGCGCCCGCCCATGCGCCAGCATCGCCGAGGCCGCGCGGGACGCCTTCCTGGTCGTCACCATGCTGCCGGACACGCCGCAGGTGCAGGACGTGGTGCTGGGCGATGGCGGCCTGCTCGCCAACCCGCCCGCCGGCCGGCTGATCGTGGACATGAGCACGATCAGCCCGCAGGCGGTGCGCGCGATGGCGGCGACGCTGAAGGCGGCCGGGATCGACCTCGTGGACGCGCCGGTTTCCGGCGGGCCCCAGGGTGCGCGCACCGCGACGCTCACCATCATGGCCGGCGGCGACGCCGATGCCTTTGCGCGCGCGCGGCCGGTGCTGGCGGCGATGGGCACCA
>JAKAZX010000025.1 GCA_021826485.1 Pseudomonadota bacterium
GCTGTGGCGGTTTGGTGGCAGTTTCGTGACTCGCCGCCGGTGCCGCCGCGTATCAGGATCGAAGCCATGAAAATCGGGGGCTTGGAACAGTCCGCGGGCACTGCGCGAGGCAGTGTCGCGGCGGCGACTGCGTTGCGGCGTGTGCGCGGGATGGCGCTCGCGCTGACCGCGTTGCTGGCATCATGGATAGTGGCAGGTCGGCTGCGTGCCGTCGTGGACTACCCGGTCATGCACCGCCTGGACCGCTTCGCGCGGGTCGTGCCGGCGCTGGACCGGGCGCTGCTGTGGACCACCACATATTACATGCTGACCGGCGTCGTGCTGATGGCCTGCGTCTGGTACTGCTGGTTCGACCGCCCGGATACGGCGACCCGCGCCCGGCTGCTGGCCGGGACGGTGGCGGCGTTCGGCGCCGGCCTGGGCGGGCGCGCCCTGCAACTGCTGCTGCCGACGCATCTGCGCCCGATGCACGACCCGGCGCTGGGCATGACGCTGCCCGACGGCGTGGACCCGGCCGCGCTGAACCACTGGAGTTCGTTCCCGAGCGACCACGCCGCCGTGCAGTTCGGCCTTGCCACGGTGGTCCTGCTGGCCAGCCCGGCGCTCGGCCGGGCGATGCTGGTCTGGGTCGCGCTGCTGAACGCGGCGCGGGTCTATCTCGGCGTCCATTTCCCGACCGACATCACCGGCGGCGCGGCGTTGGGCGTGCTCGCGGTGCTGCTGGCCGGCACCGCCCCGGCCGCCACGGCGGCGCGGGCGGCTTTGCGGTGGGAGCGACGGGCACCGGGAAGGTTCTACCTGCTGGCGTTCTTCCTGAGCTACCAGATCGCGACCCTGTTCGACGAGGCCCGCACCGTCGGCGCCGCGACGGTCGGCCTGCTGCGCAGCCTGCTGGCCGGCCGAGCGGCGTGACGCCGGGTTGAGGCGGCCCGGCCGATCCCCCACACTGGGCGCAACGGAGAGGGAGCGCCCATGTCCAAAATCCTCGCATCCCCGCGGGTCCGCCGGATCCAGCGCACGGCGCTGGCGCTGGTCGTGCTGGGCGGGGTGGTGAACTACATCGACCGGGCGACGCTTGCGGTCGGCAACCCGCTGATCCGCCAGGAACTCGGCCTGTCGGCGGTGGACATGGGGCTGCTGCTGTCGGCGTTCCTGTGGGCCTATGCGTTCTCCCAGCTTCCGGCCGGGGCGCTGGTGGACCGGCTCGGTCCGCGGCGGCTGCTGGCGCTGGGCATGGCGCTGTGGTCGGTGGCGCAACTGCTCGGCGGGCTGGTGCGGGGGTTCGGGGAGTTCTTCGCCGCCCGCATGCTGCTCGGCGCCGGCGAGGCGCCGCAATTTCCCGCCAGCGCCCGCATCGCGCGGGACTGGTTCAACGTCCGCGACCGCGGGCTGGCGACCGGGTTCTGGAACTGCTCCTCCACCCTCGGCACCGCGATCTCGGCGCCGCTGCTGACGGTGCTGATGCTCAATTTCGGCTGGCGCTGGATGTTCGGCATCATGGGCATCGCCGGGCTGATCGTCGCCGCCGCCTTCTACGCGATCTATCGCGAGCCGCATCAGGTGACGCTGACCGCGGAGGAACAGCGCTACCGCACCGAGGGCGATGCGTCGGACGCCCGGGCGAGTCCGGTGACCTGGGCCGAATGGAAGCGGCTGTTCGCCTTCCGCACCACCTGGGGGATGCTGCTCGGCTTCTTCGGCACCGTCTATGTGACCTGGATCTACACCGCCTGGCTGCCGGTGTATCTGGAGCAGGACCGGCATATCAGCATCTCCCGCACCGGCTGGGTGGCGGCGGTGCCGTATGTGTTCGGGGTGGTCGGCAGCATCCTCGGCGGGCGGGTGGTGGACTGGCTGGTGGCGCGCGGCATGGCGCCGATGGCGAGCCGGAAATACCCGATGGCCGCGGCGCTGCTGCTGACCGCGATCGCGACCACGCTGGCGGCCGAGACCGCGAGCAACGTCGTCGCGGTCGGCGGCATCTCCGTCTCGCTGTTCCTGCTCTATGTCTCCTCAACCTCCGCCTGGGCGATGCCGTCGGTGGCGGCGCCGGCGAACTGCACCGCCTCGCTCGGCGCGATGCAGAATTTCGGCGGCTATCTGGGCGGCGCGCTGGCGCCGACGGTGACCGGGTTCATCGTGCAGTCCACCGGGTCCTTCGCGCCGGCGCTGCTGGTGGGCGCGGCCGTCGCGGTCGTCTGCGCCATCGGCTACCTGCTGCTGATCGGCGGCGCCATTCCGTCGGCGGAGCGCGGCGCCGCCCTTGCCCCGGCATGACGCTTGCGCTACCTCCGCCCGCTCACGGCCGCCGGACGCGGGCGTGGTGGAATTGGCAGACACGCCAGATTTAGGTTCTGGTGGCGCAAGCCGTGGGGGTTCAAGTCCCTCCGCCCGCACCACTTTCCGGCACCGATCTGGCTCACCGGGTTACGAGGATCGTCCCTCCATGCAGGTCACCGAGACGCTCTCCGACGGGCTGAAGCGCGCCTATACCGTGGTCGTACCGGCCGCCGACATCGTCGGCCGCCGTGACCGCCGCATCGCCGAACTCGGCAAGACGCTCAGGCTGCCCGGCTTCCGCCCCGGCAAGGTGCCGGCGACCGTGGTGCGCCAGCGCTTCGGCCCCGCGGTCAGCGCCGAGGTGCTGGAAGAGAGCGTGAACGAGGCCACCCAGCAGGTGCTGACCGAGCGCAACCTGCGCTCCGCCGGCCAGCCGCGGGTGGAAGTGGTGGCGCTGCCGGAGCCGAAGGACAGCACCGCCAAGGACCTGGAGTTCAAGGTCGAGCTGGAACTGCTGCCCGACATCGCCCTGCCGGACCTGAGCGCGCTGACGCTGACGCGCCTGAAGGCGGAGCCGGCGGTGGAGTCGATCGACCGCGCGCTGGGCGAGCTGGCGCGCCGGCAGCGCAAGCTGGAACCGGTGACGGAGGTGCGGGCGGCCGAAGCCGGCGACGTGCTGACAATCGACTACGAGGGCAAGGTGGACGGTACGCCCTTCGCCGGGGGCAGCGCCACGGATGCCGATGTCGAGGTGGCCGGCCCCGGCTTCATCCCCGGCTTCACCGAGCAGCTCGCCGGGCTTGCGCCGGGCGAGAGCCGGCAGCTTCAGGTGACGTTCCCCGCCGAGTACGGCGCCCCCGAACTGGCCGGCAAGGCTGCCACTTTCGACGTGACCGCCAAGGCGCTGAAGCGCGCCGACATCCCGGCGGTGGACGAGGCGTTCGCCACCACGCTCGGGTTCGAGGGCGGGCTGACCGAGCTGCGCGACGCCATCTCCGGCCAGATGCAGCGCGAGTACGACCAGCTCTCCCGCCTGCGGATCAAGCGGCAGTTGCTGGACGCGCTGGCGGCGCAGGCCGCCTTCCCGGTGCCGCAGGGCATGGTGGACGCCGAGTTCGAGCAGATCTGGCAGCGCGTGGAGGCCGACCGGAAGAGCGGCCAGATGGATGACGACGACAAGGACAAGGACGAGGCGACCCTGCGCGCGGATTAGCGGCCGATCGCCGAGCGCCGCGTCCGCCTCGGCCTGCTGCTGGCCGAGATCGGCCGGGCCGCGAATGTCACGGTGGGCCAGGACGAGCTGATGCGGGCGATGCGGGCCGAGGCGATGCGCTACCCCGGCCAGGAGCAGAAGGTGCTGGAGTTCTTCCGCAAGAACCCGCAGGCGGCGGATTCCCTGCGGGCGCCGCTGTTCGAGGAGAAGGTGGTCGATCACGTGCTGGGGCAGGCGCAGGTGACCGAGCAGACCGTGACGCCAGAGGAACTGGCCCGCGACCCGGCCGCGCCGGCCGCTGCGGAGGCGGCGACGGCGGAGGCCGGGCAGATGGCGGGGGCGGAAGGCTGAGGCTGGACCCGGCGGGCTGTCGCGCCCATGTGAAGCGGGCGCGGCGCCGCGGCCGGCAGTCAGGAAGGACAGAAGATGACGGATCGCGATCCGGTCGAGGTCTATAACAACGCGCTGGTGCCGATGGTGGTCGAACAGACCGCCCGCGGCGAGCGCGCGTATGATATTTATTCGCGACTGCTGAAGGAACGCATCGTGTTCCTGACCGGACCGGTCTATGACCAGGTCAGCGCGCTGATGTGCGCCCAGTTGCTGTTCCTGGAGAGCGAAAATCCCAACAAGGATATCGCCTTCTACATCAACAGCCCCGGCGGCGTGGTGTCGGCCGGCCTCGCGATCTACGACACGATGCAGTATATCCGCAGCCCGGTCAGCACGGTGTGCATCGGCCAGGCGGCCAGCATGGGCAGCCTGCTGCTGGCGGCCGGCGCCAAGGGGAAGCGGTTTGCGCTGCCGAATGCCCGGGTGATGGTGCACCAGCCCTCCGGCGGGGCGCAGGGGCAGGCGGCGGATATCGAAATCCAGGCGCGCGAGATATTGCTTCTGCGCAAGCGGCTGAACGAAATCTATCACCGCCATACCGGCCAGCCGATCGCCGAGATCGAGCGGCGGCTGGAGCGCGACACCTACATGTCGGCCGAGGAGGCGCGGGATTTCGGGCTGGTGGACGAGGTGGTGGAGAGCCGCCCGACCCCGGCCGACACGGACGCGCGGACCTGACGGACCCTGCCCGACCCCGGCCGCCGCCGGTTGCGGCCCCTGCGGGGCGTTGCAAAACCGCCACTTCGGTCACACCTGATGGCTGGGCGGCCGTTCCGGCGGCTCGGCCCTTCCCGTTGCCCCTGCCGTTCTGGCAAGGTGGCGCTTTGGTCCATCCGGCCCGTCCACGGGCCGGTGCTACCCGGCGAGTTCTTGTCCCGGCGCGATCGCGGGGACTAGGCTCCCGGCGGTGCGTCCCCGACGGTGCGGGGCAGGAGTGCTCATGAGCAAGTCCGGCGAGTCCAAGAACACCCTGTATTGTTCGTTCTGCGGAAAATCCCAGCACGAGGTCCGCAAGCTGATCGCTGGTCCGACCGTGTTCATCTGCGATGAATGCGTCGAGCTGTGCATGGATATCATTCGCGAGGAGCATAAGACGCACCTCGTGAAGTCGCGCGACGGCGTGCCGACGCCCAAGGAGATCTGCAAGGTCCTGGACGACTACGTGATCGGCCAGGCCCACGCCAAGCGGGTGCTGAGCGTCGCGGTCCACAACCACTACAAGCGCCTGGCCCACGCCGCGAAGAACAACGACGTGGAAATTGCCAAGTCGAACATCCTGCTGGTCGGCCCAACCGGCTCCGGCAAGACGCTGCTGGCGCAGACGCTGGCGCGCATCCTGGACGTGCCGTTCACCATGGCGGACGCCACGACGCTGACCGAGGCCGGCTATGTCGGCGAGGATGTGGAGAACATCATCCTCAAACTGTTGCAGGCCGCCGACTACAATGTGGAGCGGGCGCAGCGCGGCATCGTCTATATCGACGAGGTCGACAAGATCAGCCGCAAGTCCGACAACCCCTCGATCACCCGCGACGTGAGCGGGGAGGGCGTGCAGCAGGCGCTGCTGAAGATCATGGAGGGTACCGTCGCCTCCGTGCCACCGCAGGGCGGGCGCAAGCATCCGCAGCAGGAGTTCCTGCAGGTCGATACGACCAACATCCTGTTCGTCTGCGGCGGCGCATTCGCCGGGCTGGAGAAGATCATCTCCGCGCGCGGCAAGGGCTCGTCGATGGGCTATGGCGCGGAGGTGCGCAGCCCGGACGAGCGGCGCACCGGCGCCATCCTGCGTGAAGTGGAGCCGGAAGACCTGCTGCGGTTCGGACTGATCCCGGAATTCATCGGCCGCCTGCCGGTGGTGGCGACGCTCGACGACCTCGATGAGCAGGCGCTGATGGAGATCCTGACCAAGCCGAAGAACGCGCTGGTCAAGCAGTACGGCCGGCTGTTCGAGATGGAGGGCGTGAAGCTCAACTTCACCGATGATGCGCTGGGATCGGTGGCCAAGCGGGCGATCGCCCGCAAGACCGGCGCGCGGGGATTGCGCTCGATCATGGAGCAGATCCTGCTGGGGACCATGTTCGACCTGCCCAGCCTGGACGGGGTGGAGGAGGTGGTGATCAACCGCGAGGTCGCCGAAAGCCGCGCCACGCCCCTCTACATCCACGGCAAGGAGCGGGTGGAGAACAGCGCCTGACGGAGAAGGGGTGCCGGGGCTTAGGCTGCCGTGCGGCCCCGGCGGGGTTCATGTCTTGCGGCACCGGGCAAGGGTGCCGATATCCGGACGGTTCATGGGGCGCTGCCTTGCTTGCGTCCCGGATGATGCGGCGCGTGCCTGCAGGGGCGCCCGCATCGCGACTGTCCTGAAGGAGGTCACGGAATGAGTGCAGAAAAACCATCCAGCGAGAGCGGGAGCGGCCGGCGCGAAGGGCGCCAAGGCCCGGTGCGGGCCGAGTTGCTGCCGGTGTTGCCGCTGCGCGATATCGTCGTGTTCCCGCACATGATCGTGCCGCTGTTCGTCGGCCGCGAAAAGAGCGTGCGCGCGCTGGAAGCGGTGATGAAGGATGACAAGCAGATCCTGCTGGTTGCGCAGAAGAATGCGGCGCAGGACGATCCTTCGAGCGAGGACATCTATCGTGTCGGTACCGTTTCGACCATCCTGCAACTGCTGAAGCTGCCGGACGGCACCGTGAAGGTGCTGGTGGAGGGCGGACGCCGCGCCGCGATCGCCGGCTTCAAGGAGACCGACGCGTATTTCGAGGCCTTCGTCGAGCCGCTGCCCGAGCAGGACGGCGAGAAGAAGGAGCTGGAGGCGCTGGGCCGCACGGTGATCGGCCAGTTCGAGCAGTACATCAAGCTCAACAAGAAGATCGCCCCGGAAGTGCTGGTGTCGCTGAACCAGATCGAGGAGCCGAGCAAGCTCGCCGATACGGTTGCGGCGCACCTCAATCTCAAGATCGCCGAGAAGCAGGAGCTGCTGGAGACGCCGAGCGTATCCGAGCGGCTGGAGCGCGTGTTCGGCCACATGGAGTCCGAGATCGGCGTCCTGCAGGTCGAGAAGCGCATCCGCAACCGCGTCAAGCGGCAGATGGAGAAGACGCAGCGCGAGTACTACCTGAACGAACAGCTCAAGGCGATCCAGAAGGAACTCGGCGAGGGCGAGGACGGCAAGGACGAATCGGCCGAACTGGAATCGCGGATCAAGAAGACGCGCCTGTCGAAGGAGGCGCGCGAGAAGGCCGTTGCCGAGCTGAAGAAGCTGCGGGCGATGAGCCCGATGAGCGCCGAGGCGACGGTGGTGCGCAACTACCTCGACTGGATGCTGTCGATTCCCTGGAAGAAGCGCAGCAAGGTGCGCAACGACGTGGTGGCGGCCGAGAAGGTGCTGGACGCCGACCATTACGGGCTGGAGAAGGTGAAGGAGCGCATCGTCGAATACCTCGCGGTGCAGTCGCGCTCCTCCAAGGTGCGCGGGCCGATCCTGTGCCTGGTGGGTCCGCCCGGCGTCGGCAAGACCTCGCTCGGCAAGTCGATCGCGCGTGCCACGGGCCGCAATTTCGTGCGCATGTCGCTCGGCGGCGTGCGGGACGAGGCGGAAATCCGCGGCCATCGGCGCACCTATATCGGCTCGATGCCCGGCAAGGTGATCCAGGGCATGAAGAAGGCCAAGACCTCCAATCCGCTGTTCCTGCTCGACGAGATCGACAAGCTGGGGGCGGACTGGCGCGGTGATCCTTCTTCGGCGCTGCTGGAGGTGCTCGACCCCGAGCAGAACAGCACGTTCAACGACCACTACCTGGAAGTGGACTACGACCTGTCGGACGTGATGTTCGTCACCACGGCCAACAGCCTGCGCATGCCGCAGCCGCTGATGGACCGCATGGAGATCATCCGCATCCCCGGCTACACCGAGGACGAGAAGGTGGAGATCGCCAAGCGCCACCTGATCGCCAAGCAGAGCGAAGCGCACAGCCTGAAGGCCAGCGAATGGTCGATCAGCGACGACGCGCTGCGCGACCTGATCCGCTTCTACACGCGCGAGGCCGGCGTGCGGAACCTGGAGCGCGAGATCGCCAATCTCGCGCGCAAGGTGGTGAAGGAGATCGTCACCAAGAAAGCGACGAAGATCGCGATCACCCGCAAGAACGTCGAGAAATACGCCGGCATCCGCCGCTTCCGCTATGGTGAGGCGGAGGCGGAGGACATGGTCGGCGTGGTCACCGGCCTTGCCTGGACCGAGGTGGGTGGCGAAATCCTGACCATCGAAAGCGTCATGCTGCCCGGCAAGGGCAACGTGAAGCACACCGGCAAGCTCGGCGACGTGATGCAGGAGAGCGTGTCGGCGGCGCTGAGCTACGTGCGCAGCCGCTCGATCAGCTTCGGCATCAAGCCGACGCTGTTCGAGAAGCGTGACATCCATGTTCACGTGCCGGAAGGGGCGACACCGAAGGACGGCCCGTCCGCCGGCATCGCGATGGCGACCAGCATGGTCAGCGTGCTCACCGGCATCCCGGTGCGGCGCGACGTGGCCATGACGGGGGAGATCACGCTGCGCGGGCGCGTGCTGCCGATCGGCGGGCTGAAGGAGAAGCTGCTGGCGGCGCTGCGGGCCGGCATCACCACGGTGTTCATCCCCAAGGACAACGAGAAGGACCTTGCGGACATCGCCGACTCGGTGAAAAAGCACCTCCGGCTTGTTCCGGTGGCGCATGTCGATGACGTGATCGCGCAGGCATTGGTTCGCAAGCCGGAGCCGATCGAGTGGGTCGAGCCGCCGGAGGCGCCGGTGTCGGCTGCGCCCGATGTTTCGTCGCCGACGCTGCTGCCGCACTGACCTGACTTGACCCGGGACGGCCCGCCGGGCATTCCGGCGGGCCGTTGCCGTGCCGTGGCGCTGCGGTGGGCCGGCGCAGGATTTCGTCTGCGGCGGGCCGACACATCGTTGACGCCGCGGAAAACCGACCTTTAGTCTCGGCCGGCCGCGGGCCGGCGAAAGCGCGGAGGACGTCAGGGATGGGAAGACAGGGAGTACCGACGTGAACAAGATGGATCTGATCGCCGCCGTGGCGGACCAGACGGACCTGCCGAAGGCGAAGGCCACCGAGGTGGTCGATGCCGTGCTGAGCGCCATCGAAGGCGCGCTGAAACGCAAGGAGGAGGTGCGGCTGGTCGGGTTCGGCAGCTTCGCCACCGCCGTTCGCAAGGCCTCGACCGGCCGCAATCCGCGCACCGGCGAGGAGATCAAGATCGAAGCGTCGAACTCTGTTCGCTTCAAGCCCGGCAAGGCGCTGAAGGACGCGGTGAATTAGCGCTGCGCCACGGTGCGGCGGGCGGTTAGCTCAGCGGTAGAGCGTCTCGTTTACACCGAGAGGGCCGGCGGTTCGAACCCGTCACCGCCCACCACCCGGCTGCGAATTTTTGCCGGTTGACCCTGGCAGGGGTCGAGGCTAAACGCCGCCTGCCGCTGCGGGTGTAGCTCAGTTGGTTAGAGCGCCGGCCTGTCACGCCGGAGGTCGCGGGTTCGAGCCCCGTCACTCGCGCCAGCGGCGGCCAGACAAGAGATTGCGTGGCTGCCCCCCTCTGGCCAAGGCACGGCGGCGGGGGTAAGGTCCGCGACGTGCTGCGCTGCGGCATGGATCAGCGGTGCGGCGGGAAAGGAAGAGCACGATGGCCCCGCTCCTGGCCAGTTATTTCCCCATTCTCGTCTTCATTGTGATCGCGGGCGTGATTGCGCTGGCGATGGTGTTCGGCTCCCTGCTGGCGGCGCGCCAGAAGCCCTATGCCGAAAAACTGTCCGCCTATGAATGCGGGTTCGAGGCGTTCGACGATGCGCGCCGGCGCTTCGACGTGCGCTTCTACCTCGTGTCCATCCTGTTCATCATCTTCGACCTGGAAGTGGCGTTCCTGTTCCCGTGGGCGGTCAGCCTTTCCCGGATCGGGCTGTTCGGCTTCCTCTCGATGCTGGGCTTTCTTGGCGTCCTGACCGTCGGGTTTCTCTACGAGTGGAACAAGGGCGCGTTGGAGTGGGAGTAGGCCAGCCATGGATGCGGTGAACGAGAACGCTGGCGTGCCGGCAGTTGCCTGGAATCGCGCGGCGCTGCAGCCGGGACCGGCACAGGATGCGGTCGTGAAGGGCATCACCGGCGAGATCGAGGGGCGCGGATTCGTCGTCGCCCAGCTCGACAAGCTGGTGAACTGGGCGCGGACCGGCAGCCTGTGGCCGATGACGTTCGGGCTTGCGTGCTGCGCGGTGGAGATGATCCACGCCTACATGCCGCGCTACGACCTCGACCGGTTCGGCACCATCCCGCGCGCCTCGCCGCGGCAGAGCGACGTGATGATCGTCGCCGGCACACTGACCAACAAGATGGCGCCGGCGCTGCGCAAGGTCTACGACCAGATGGCGGAACCGCGCTGGGTGATCAGCATGGGAAGCTGCGCCAACGGCGGCGGCTACTACCACTATTCGTATTCGGTGGTGCGCGGCTGCGACCGCATCGTGCCGGTGGATGTCTACGTTCCCGGCTGCCCGCCGACGGCGGAGGCGCTGCTGTACGGCATCCTGCAACTGCAGAAGAAGATCCGCCGCACCGGGACGATCCTTCGTGGCTGAGCAACCGTCCGAATCGCTGCCCGCCGTCCCGCTCGTCGAGCAGGTCGGCGGCATTCCCGGGGTGCTCGCCGTCGCGGTGGAGTTCGGCCAGGTAGTGGCGCGCGCGCGCACCGACGCAGTGGTGCCGATCATGCAGACGCTGCGCGACGATCCGCGCTTCGCCTTCGAGCAGATGATGGACCTCTGCGGCGTCGATTGGCCGGAGCGGCCGGAGCGGTTCGAGGTGGTGTACAACCTGCTCTCGGTGTCGCTGAACCAGCGGCTGCGCGTCATCGTCACCACCGACGGCGCGACTCCGGTGCCGTCGGTCTGCACGATCTGGCCGGTCGCGACGTGGTGGGAGCGCGAGGCCTGGGATCTCTACGGCATCGTGTTCTCCGGCCAGTCCGATCTGCGCCGCATCCTGACCGATTACGGCTTCGAGGGTCATCCGCTGCGCAAGGACTTCCCGCTGTCCGGCTACGTGCAGGTGCGCTACGACGAGGAGCGCAAGCAGGTGGTGAACGAGCCGGTCACGCTGACGCAGGATTTCCGCAACTTCGACTTCCTGTCGCCGTGGGAAGCGATCACGTCGCTGCCGGGCGACGAGAAGGCGCACGCGGCGCGCCTGGCGGCGCAGAAGGAGGCGAAGCCGTGACCGAGACCGTGATCGCGCACGACGCCTCGGCCGTCACCACCAAGACGGTCGAGATCGACAGCCACGCGATCAATTTCGGCCCCCAGCATCCGGCCGCGCATGGCGTGCTGCGGCTGATCCTGGAAATGGACGGCGAGGTGGTGGAGCGCGCCGATCCGCATATCGGCCTGCTGCACCGCGGCACCGAGAAGCTGATCGAATACAAGAGCTACCTTCAGGCGAATCCGTATTTCGACCGGCTCGACTATGTCAGCCCGATGGCGCAGGAACACGCCTACGTCCTGGCGGTGGAACGGCTGGCAGGCATCGAAGTGCCGGAACGGGCGCTGTGGATTCGCACGCTGTTCGATGAGATCACGCGCGTCCTCAACCACCTGCTCAACGTGACCACCTATGCGCTCGACGTGGGCGCGATCACGCCGAGCCTGTGGGGCTTCGAGGAGCGCGAGAAGCTCATGGAGTTCTACGAGGCTGCGTCCGGCGCGCGGCTGCATGCGAACTACTACCGCCCGGGCGGCGTCAATCGCGACCTGCCGGCCGGGCTTGCCGAGCGGATCGCCGAATGGGCCGAGACGTTCCCGAAATTCATTGATGAGATCGAGGAACTGCTCACCGGCAACCGCATCTGGAAGCAGCGCACCGTCGATATCGGCGTGATGAGCGCGGAACAGGCGCTGGCCTGGGGATTTGCCGGCCCGTGTCTGCGCGCGAGCGGCGTGCCGTGGGACCTGCGGCGTTCGCAGCCCTATGCGATGTACGACCGCGTCACCTTCCAGGTGCCGGTCGGACGGAACGGCGACTGCTACGACCGCTATCTCGTGCGGGTTGCCGAGATGCGCGAGAGCACCCGCATCATCAAGCAGTGCCTCGAACAGATGAAGCCGGGGCCGGTGAAGGTGCTGGACCACAAGTTCTCGCCGCCGTCGCGTGCCGAGATGAAGCGGTCGATGGAAGCGCTGATCCATCACTTCAAGCTGTTCACCGAAGGGTTCCACGTGCCGCCGGGTGCGACCTATGCCGCCGTCGAGTCGCCCAAGGGCGAATTCGCGGTGTATCTGGTGGCGGACGGCACCAACCGTCCCTATCGCTGCAAGATCCGGCCAACTGGATTTGCCCATTTGCAGGCGGTGGACGTGATGTCCAGGCGCCACATGCTGGCCGATGCCGTCGCGATCATCGGATCGCTCGACATCGTGTTCGGCGAGATCGACAGGTAGCGCATGGCCGAGGAAATCGAGCAGCCGGTGCATTTCGCGTTCGACGCCGAGAGCGAGGCGGAGATCGCGACGCATCTGGCGAAATACCCGCCGGGCCGACAGGCGAGCGCGGTGATCCCGCTGCTGTATGTGGTGCAGGCGCAGATGAAGCGCAGCACCGGCAGCGCGTGGGTACCGCGCGTTGCCATGGACGCGGTGGCGGCACGGCTCGGGATGCCGCCGATCCGTGTCTACGAGGTCGCGACCTTCTACCTGATGTTCAACACCCGCCCGATCGGCAAGTTCCACCTGCAGGTGTGCACGACGACGCCGTGCTGGCTGCGCGGTTCGGACGAGGTGACGGCAGCGTGCCGCAAGGCGACCGGGATCAAGGCATGGGGCGAGACCAGCGCCGACGGGATGTTCACCATGACCGAGGTCGAATGCGTCGGCGCCTGCGTGAACGCGCCGATCCTGCAGGTGGACGACGATTTCTACGAGGACATGGACGCCGCCCGCACGGAGGCGCTGCTTGCCGCGCTGCGCCGCGGCGAGCGTCCGCCGGCCGGCTCCATGGCCGGGCGCCAGGGCTCGGCGCCCGAAGGCGGCCCGACGACGCTGCTCGAACCGACGGTGGCGGAGTGATCCGATGCTGAGCGACCGCGACCGCATCTTCACCAATCTCTATGGCCTGCACGACTGGGGGCTGGACGGCGCGCGCGCGCGCGGCGACTGGGACGGCACGGCGGCGATCCTGGCCCGCGGGCCGGACGCGATCGTCGAGGAGATGAAGTCGTCCGGCCTGCGCGGCCGCGGCGGCGCCGGGTTCCCGACCGGCATGAAGTGGTCGTTCATGCCCAAGCAGGTCGGCGACCGGCCGCACTACCTCATCGTCAATGCCGACGAGAGCGAGCCGGGCACCTGCAAGGACCGGGACATCCTGCGCAACGACCCGCACAAGCTGGTGGAAGGCTGCCTGATCGCATCCTTCGCGATGCGCGCGCACGCCTGCTACATCTACATCCGCGGCGAATTCGCGGCCGAGGCGAAGCGGCTGCAGGCGGCGATCGACCAGGCCTATGCGGCCGGGCTGATCGGCCGGAATGCCTGCGGATCTGGCTGGGATTTCGACCTCTATCTGCATCGCGGCGCCGGCGCCTATATCTGCGGCGAGGAAACTGCGCTGCTCGAAAGCCTCGAAGGCAAGAAGGGAATGCCGCGGCTGAAGCCGCCGTTCCCGGCGGCGGTCGGGCTGTACGGCTGCCCGAGCACGGTGAACAATGTTGAGAGCATCGCCGTCGCACCGACCATCCTGCGGCGCGGCCCGGCGTGGTTCTCGGCACTCGGCCGGCCGAAAAACACCGGCACGAAGCTGTTCTGCATCTCCGGCCACGTGAACAAGCCCTGCAATGTCGAGGAGGAACTCGGCATCCCGCTGCGCGAACTGATCGACCGCTATGCCGGCGGCGTGCGCGGCGGGTGGGACAATCTGCTCGCGGTGATTCCCGGCGGTGCCTCGGTGCCGGTCATTCCGAAATCCGTCTGCGACACCGTCCTGATGGACTTCGACAGTTTGCGCGACGTGCGGAGCGGGCTGGGCACGGCGGCGGTGATCGTGATGGACCGGTCCACCGATATCATCCGGGCGATCGCGCGGCTTTCCCAGTTCTACAAGCACGAAAGCTGCGGGCAGTGCACGCCCTGCCGGGAAGGCACCGGCTGGATGATGCGGGTGATGAACCGCATGGTGCAGGGCCGCGCCGAGCCGGAGGAGATCGACACGCTGGAGCAGGTGACGCGGCAGGTGGAGGGACACACGATCTGCGCCCTCGGCGATGCCGCGGCGTGGCCGATCCAAGGCTTGATCCGGCATTTCCGACCGGTCATCGAGGACCGTATCGCCCAGTACAAGGCCGGCCGCGCCGCGCGTCCGCTGCCGCTTGCCGCGGAGTAGTCCGATGCCGAAAGTGACAGTGGACGGCATCACCGTCGAGGTTCCTGCCGGATCGAACGTGCTGCAGGCCTGCGAACTGGCCGGCAAGGAGATTCCGCGCTTCTGCTACCACGAGCGCCTGTCGGTCGCCGGCAACTGCCGCATGTGCCTCGTCGAGATCGAGAAGGCGCCGCCGAAGCCGATCTCCTCCTGCTCCTATCCGGTGGCCGACGGCATGGTGGTGCACACCGACAGCCCGATGGTGCGCGCGGCGCGGCGCGGCGTGATGGAATTCTTGCTGATCAACCATCCGCTGGACTGCCCGATCTGCGACCAGGGCGGCGAATGCGATCTGCAGGACCAGGCGGTCGGCTACGGCATGGACCACACGCGCTACGGCGAGAACAAGCGCGCGGTGAAGGACAAGTATCTCGGCCCGCTGGTCAAGACGGTGATGACGCGGTGCATCCATTGCACGCGCTGCATCCGCTTCGCCGCCGAGGTTGCCGGCACGCCCGAGCTTGGCGCCACCGCGCGCGGCGAGAGCATGGAGGTCGGCACCTATATCGAGCACGCGCTGACCAGCGAACTGTCCGGCAACCTGATCGACATCTGCCCGGTCGGGGCGCTGACCTCCAAACCCTATGCGTTCGTCGCGCGGCCGTGGGAGCTGCGCAAGACCGACAGCATCGATGTGCTGGACGCGACTGGCGCGAACATCCGTATCGATGCGCGCGGGCCGGAAGTGCTGCGCATCCTGCCGCGGGTCAATGACGACGTGAACGAGGAGTGGCTGGGCGACAAGTCCCGCTTCGCGATCGACGGGCTGCGGCGCAAGCGGCTCGATTCCTGCTGGGTGCGGCGCGACAGCAAACTGCATCGCGCGAGCTGGGCGGAGGCGTTCGATGCCATCGCCGCGCGGATCGACGGCGTGCACGGCGACCGCATCGGCGCCGTCGCCGGCGACCTGTGCGATGCGGAGAGCATGCTGGCGCTGCGCGACCTGATGGCGACGCTCGGTTCGCAGAATCTCGACTGCCGGCAGGACGGTGCCGCGCTGGATGCTTCGCGGCGGGACTTCTACCTGTTCAACACCACGATCGCCGGCATCGAGGAAGCGGATGCGATCCTGCTGGTGGGCACCAATCCCCGCCACGAGGCGCCGCTGATCAATGCGCGCATCCGCAAGCGGTGGCTGGCGACCGGCGCGCATATGCCGATCCTCGGCATCGGGCCCGAGGTGCCGCTCACCTATGACGTCCGCTGGCTCGGCAACACGCCGCGCCTGCTGAACGATCTGGGGGACGCGGCCGGTCTGCTGCGGGACGCGAAGCGGCCGATGCTGGTGCTGGGGCAGGGGGCGCTGCGGCGGCCGGATGGTGCGGCGATCCTGGCGGCGGCATGGCGCGTGGCGACGGATCACGGCATGCTGACCGGCGACTGGCACGGGTTCAACGTCCTGCACACCGCCGCGGCGCGGGTCGGCGGAATGGATCTCGGCTTCCTTCCCGGGCCGCGCGGCAAGCCGCTCGCCGGCATGCTGGACGGCGGCGTGGAGGTGTTGTGGCTGCTCGGCGCCGATGAAATCGCGCCGGAGCGGATCGGGCGGAACACCTTCGTGATCTACCAGGGCCATCACGGCGACCGCGGTGCGGCGCGCGCCGACGTGATCCTGCCGGGTGCGGCCTATACCGAGAAGAACGGCACCTACGTCAACACCGAAGGCCGCGTGCAGCGCGGGTTCTTCGCCACCTATCCGCCCGGGCAGGCGCGCGAGGACTGGAAGATCCTGCGCGCGTTCAGCGACCGGATCGGCCGCCGGCTGCCCTATGACACGATCGAGGCGCTGCGCGCGCGGCTGGAACAGATCAACCCGGTGTTTGCACGGCTTGACGCCTCCCCGCGCTTCGGCATTTCCGATCCGGCCGGGCCGGCGGGCGATCCGGCCGCCGTCGGCGATGCGGCGTTTGCGCTGCCGATCGAAAGCTACTACCAGACCGATCCGATCAGCCGCGCGTCTCCGACGATGGCGGAATGCACCACGACCTACCGGCCCGTCGCGGCCGTAGCGGCGGAGTAGACGATGGCTGGATTCTTCGCCACTCCGCTCGGCATCACCGTGCTGACAGTGCTGGAGGCGCTGGCGATCATCGTCCCGGTGCTGGTGATGATGGCCTATCTGACGCTTGCGGAGCGCAAGGTGCTGGCGGCGATGCAGTTGCGGCGCGGGCCGAACGTGGTCGGCCCGTTCGGTCTGTTCCAGCCGTTCGCCGACGCCATCAAGATGGTGTTCAAGGAAACCATCATCCCGACCGGCGCCAACCGCGTGTTGTTCCTGATGGCGCCGATGCTGACCTTCGGGCTGGCTGTCATCGCCTGGGCGGTGATCCCGGTGAACGACGGCTGGGCGATCGCCGACATCAATGTCGGCGTGCTGTATCTGTTCGCAATCTCCTCGCTCGGCGTCTACGGCATCATCATCGCCGGCTGGGCCAGCAATTCGAAATACGCCTTTCTCGGCGCGCTGCGCAGCGCGGCGCAGATGGTGTCGTACGAGGTCTCGATCGGATTCGTCATGGTCAGCGTGCTGCTGTGCGTCGGCAGCCTCAACCTGAACGACATCGTGCTGGCGCAGCGGCATGTCTGGTTCTGCATCCCGCTGCTGCCGATGTTCGTGGTGTTCTTCATCTCGGGCCTGGCGGAAACCAATCGTTCCCCGTTCGACTTGCCGGAAGGCGAGAGCGAGATCGTCGCCGGCTTCTTCGTCGAGTACAGCGCGATGGCGTTCGCGCTGTTCTTCCTCGGCGAATACACGAACATGATCCTGATGAGCGGGATGACCACGATCCTGTTTCTCGGCGGCTGGCTGGCGCCGTTCGGCGTCGCGCCGTTCATCTGGCTGCCGGGGCCGATCTGGTTCATCCTGAAGGTCTGTTTCTGCCTGTTCGTGTTCATCTGGGTGCGCGCGACCTTCCCGCGCTACCGCTACGACCAGCTCATGCGGCTGGGCTGGAAGGTGTTCCTGCCGCTGTCGCTGCTGTGGCTCATCATAACCGCCGGCGCGCTGATGCTGTTCGGCTGGCTGCCGCAAGGAGCGTGACGCATGGCCCTGCTCGATCGCACCGCCCGCAGCCTGCTGCTGACCGAACTGCTCGCCGGCATGGGGCTGACGCTGCGCTATTTCTTCCGCCGCAAAGTGACCATCAACTACCCCTATGAGAAGGGTCCGCTGAGCCCCCGTTTCCGCGGTGAGCATGCGCTGCGCCGCTACCCGAACGGGGAGGAGCGGTGCATCGCATGCAAGCTGTGCGAAGCGATCTGCCCGGCGCTGGCCATCACCATCGAGGCAGAGCCGCGCGAAGACGGGTCCCGCCGGACCACGCGCTATGACATCGACATGACCAAGTGCATCTACTGCGGCCTGTGCGAAGAGGCCTGCCCGGTCGATGCCATCGTCGAGGGACCGAATTTCGAGTTCGCGACCGAAACGCGGGAGGAGCTGCTGTACGACAAGGCGAAGCTGCTGGCCAACGGCGACCGGTGGGAGCCGGAGCTGGCGCGGCGGCTGGAACTGGATTCGCCGTACCGGTAAGGGTCCCCAGATGATCGCCGCCATCACCTTCTACATCCTTGCCGCCATCCTGCTTTTTTCCGCGGCAATGGTGGTCAGCGCCCGCAATCCGGTGCATTCCGTGCTGTTCCTGATCCTCGCCTTCTTCAACGCGGCGGGTCTGTTCCTGCTGGCGGGTGCGGAGTTTCTGGCGATGATCCTGGTCATCGTCTATGTCGGCGCGGTCGCCGTGCTGTTCCTGTTCGTCGTGATGATGCTGGACATCGACTTCGCCGGGCTGCGATCCGGGTTCCAGCGCTATCTGCCGGTCGGGCTGGCGGTCGGCGTCGTGCTGCTGGTGGAGCTGGGCATCGTGCTGGGCGGCTGGCGGCTGGCACCGCAGGCATCGGCCCTGCGCTACGCACCGACGGCACCGGCGATGCAGAACACCGCGCAGCTCGGCAATCTGCTCTATACCGACTACATCTTCCTGTTCCAGACGGCGGGGCTGGTGCTGCTGGTGGCGATGATCGGCGCAATCGTGCTGACGCTGCGCGGGCGCCAGGGGTCGCGGCGGCAGAACATCCTGGTGCAGACGGCGCGCACCCCGCGCGAGACGCTGGAACTGATCGACGCACCGCTTGGCGCCGGCATCGGCAGCCTCGGCATTCGCCGCCCGATCGTCGCCGAGCCGGACGAGGCATCGCCGGATGAGGCTGCCGCCGTTCCCCTGCATCATGAAGGGCACTGAACGATGCTGCCGGTCGGGATCACGCATTACCTCGTCGTCGCGGCCATGCTGCTGGTGCTTGGCGTGTTCGGTATCTTCCTCAACCGCAAGAACGTCATCATCATGCTGATGTCGATTGAGCTGATCCTGCTCGCGGCGAACATCAATCTGGTCGCCTTCTCGGCGATGCTGCAGGACATGGTCGGGCAGGTGTTCGTGATGTTCACCCTGACCGTCGCGGCGGCGGAGGCCGCGATCGGGCTGGCCATCGTGGTGATCTATTTCCGCAATCGCGGCTCGATCCAGGTCGAGGACGTGAACCTGATGAAGGGCTGACGCAGGATGCTCTACGCCGTCGCGATCTTCGCGCCCCTGTTCGGCTCCGCCGTTGCCGGGCTGTTCGGCAAGGCAATCGGCGACCGTGCGGCGCAGGCCGTCACCATCATCTGCATGGTGCTGGCCTCGGTCTGCGGTGTCGCCGCCTTCGTGCAGCTTGTCTATGTCGGCGCCCCCACCGGCGTCGTGCCGATCGGCAACTGGATCTCCGCCGGGTCGTTCCATGCCGAATGGGCGTTGCGCTACGACACGCTGTCCGCGGTCATGGTGGCGATGGTGACAACGGTCGCGACGCTGATCCACATCTACAGCGTCGGCTACATGGCGCATGACGAGAACCATACGATCTGGCGGTTCTTCAGCTATCTCAGCCTGTTCAGCTTCGCCATGCTGATGCTGGTCTCTGCCGACAACCTGCTGCAACTGTTCTTCGGGTGGGAGGGGGTCGGCCTCGCGTCCTATCTGCTGATCGGCTATTGGTATTACCGGCCGAGCTCTGTTGCGGCGGCGATGAAGG
>JAKAZX010000377.1 GCA_021826485.1 Pseudomonadota bacterium
GGGAACGGGAAGCAGCCGTCCATCAGCGGGGCGCGCATGGTTGCATGCTGGCTCGGCGGCACGCGGCCGGCGAACACGATCGCCTCGGTGCCGCGGGAGATGCCGGTGGCGAGCGTGCGCACCTCAACGCCCGGCCCGTCCAGAAGCTCGGTGCGCAGTTCCCCGCGGCCAGGGGCGACGGTCCAGAAGGCGGTGGCGACGGTCATGTGCAGGCGGGCGGGCGGGCGCGGTTGAGCGCCACGTCCAGCAGCAGGTCCTCCCCCAGCCGGTGCGCGGTCCAGTCGAGCCGCATCCCGTCCGCCGGCCGGCCGGGGCAGGGCAGGGTGAAGCCGGGGACGCCAGCGCCCAGCAGCAGCGGTGCCAGGGTGACGTGCAGCCGGTCCAGCGCGCCGGCGGCGAGGAAGCGGGAGAGGGTGATGCCGCCGCCCTCCAACAGCACCCGCCGCAGCCCGCGCGCCGCCAGCGCCGCCAGCACTGCGTGCGGATCGAGGCCGCCGCGGCTGTGGCGGGGCAGCCGCACCGTCTCCGCGCCCCCGTGCCGGGCCGGCCCCTCGGTGCCGCACAGCAGCAGGGTGGCGCCGCCGTCGCGGAACATGCGGTAGCGGTCGGCGAGGCGGCGGTCGGTGTCGATCACCACCCGCACCGGCGACGGGCCGGGGCACAGCCGCGTGGTCAGTTGCGGATCGTCCGCCGCCACCGTGCCGGCGCCCACCAGCACCGCATCGCACAGCGCGCGCAGCCGGTGCGTGTGCAGCCGGTCGGCCTCCCCGCCGATCCAGAAGCTGGCGCCGCTGGCGGTGGCGATCCGGCCGTCCAGGCTCTGGGCGATGCGGCCGAGCACGAAGCAGCCGTCCGCGGCGCTCGGCGGTTCATGCAGCGGGGCGTAGAGTGACGGGGGCGCCGCATCGGGCATCCGGCCGCACTACCACGCGCGCCGGGGCCCGGCTACTCGCCCGCTCAGGCGCGGGCCGACACGATCAGCGGCGCCGTGCCCGAAGGCGCGATCGCCCCGCCGGCGCCATAGCGCGGCGCCGCCGGCCGGGGGAGGGCCTGCACCAGCATGCCGATCACCCGCCCCTGCACGCGCAGCCCCTGTTCCAGCAGCAGCCGGTTCTCCTCCGCCAGCCGGCGCAGCCGCTCGGCGAGCCGCCGCCGTTCCGCCGCCGGCAGGGCGCCCGCGGGGGCGGCGGCCAAGGCGGCGACCGCCTGTTGCTTTTCCGCGAGCATTGCTGCCGCGCCGCCGAGATCGAGGGCGGCCAGCGCCGCGTTCTCCCGTTCCAGCAGATCGGCAAGCGCCGTTGCCGCGTGCCGCCCGGTCATTGCCCTGCCGCCTCCTGCGCGCGGAGCAGTTGCTGCATCACCGGGGCGGCGAGGCCGATGCCGCCCGCCGCCGCGGCGGCCTGGCCGATCGCGTCGGTCAGCATCGGGCGCCACGCGCTCTCCCCCGCGCCGCCGCCGAACGCGCCGGCGTCGGCGGGCAGCGTGTCGAACATCGGCGCGAACAGCCGGCCGAGCACGCTGCCCTCGAACGCCTGCCCCGCGGCCTGCGCCGCCGCCGTGCCGTCGGTCACCCCGCCCATCACCGCACCTCCAGATCCGCCTGCAAGGCCCCGGCCGCCTTGATCGATTGCAGGATGCTGATCATGTCCCGCGGGCCGACGCCGAGCGCGTTCAGTCCGGCCACCAGATCGCGCAGCGTCGCCGCCTGCCGCACGATGCCCATGCGCCGCCCGGCGCCGTCCTGCACCTGCACGTCGGTGCGCGGCACCACCACGGTCTGCCCGCCGGCGAACGCGCCGGGCTGGCTCACCTCCGGCGTTTCCGTCACCCGCACGGTCAGGTTGCCCTGCGCCACCGCCACGGTGCTGATGCGCACGTTATCGCCCATGACGATGGTGCCGCTGGCTTCCTCCACCACCACCACGGCGGGGCTGTCGGGGGTGACGCGCAGCTCCTCGATGCGGGCGAGGGCGCCCACCACGTCGGTGCCGGCGAGGTCGAGTGCGACGGTGCGCGGGTCGAGCGTGCGGGCCGGGTGGCCGCCGATGCCGCGGTTGATCGCCTCGGCGATCCGCTCGGCGGTGGTGAGATCCGGGTTGCGCAGTGCCAGATGCAGTTGCGCCCGCGCCGCCAGCGCATAGGGCGTCTCCCGCTCCACGATCCCGCCATTGGCGATGCGCCCGGCGGTGGGCACCCCCTGGGTGACCGAGGCGGCCGCACCCTTGGCGGCGATCGCCGCCGTGGTCAGCGCGCCCTGCGCCACCGCATACACCTCCCCGTCCGCCGCCAGCAGCGGGGTGACCAGCAGCGTGCCGCCCATCAGGTCGGTGGCATCGCCGAGCGCCGACACCGCGATGTCGATGCGGCTGCCGGTGCGGGCGAAGGCGGGCAGGTTCGCCGTCACCATCACCGCGGCGACGTTCTTGGTGGACAGGTGGGTGATCTGGTCGCGGGTGTTGACCCCCAGCCGCTCCAGCATCGCCACCAGCGACTCGCGGGTGAACACCGCCGAATCCAGCCGGTCCCCGGTGCCGTTCAGCCCGACCACCAGGCCGTAGCCGACGAGCTGGTTGTCCCGCACCCCCTCGATATCGGCGATGTCCTTGATCCGCACCTGGGCCGCCGCCGGCACGGCGGCCAGCAGCAGCAGCAGCGCGGCGAGCAGCAGGCGAACCGGCCTCGTCACGCGCCGGCAAGGATTGCGGGGCATCATGCGGGGCGGAAGCGCAAGCCGCGTGCCAGCGCCGCCGGCCGGGGTTCCGCCGCCCAGCCGGTGCCGGCGGGCGGCAGGATGTGCCGGGCGGCAGATGCGGCCGGGCAGGGAAGGAGGTTCGCATGCAGCCGATCGGACGACCCGCCGCCGCCCCGCAAGCCGCTGCCGCGGCACCGGCGGGCCGCCCCGCCGCCACCGCCACCGGGTTCGCCCTGCCGTCCGCCGGCGCGGCGGCGCCGCAGGCCGCCGCCGCGGCACTGCCGCTGGCCGGGCTGCTGGCGGTGCAGGAGCAGATCGACACACCACTGCGCGACCGCGCCGCCCGCCGGCACGGCCGCGCGCTGCTGGCGGAACTGGCGGCGCTGCAACGCGATATGCTGGCGGATGCGGTCGGACGCGACCGGCTCGACCGGCTGCGGGCCCTGGCCGAGGCGGCGGTGCCCGCGGCGGCGGATGCCGGGCTGCGCGACGCGCTGGCCGGCGCGGTGTTGCGCGCGCGCATCGAGTTGGCACGCTTCGGCGGGACGTGACCTGCCGAGCGCGTTCGTGTGCGTCCCCGCACTTGGCGCCGCCCGGGCGCATGGCTATAAGCCGCCGCACTTACGGCCCGAGGACGGACGCGGCGCCCATGCCCACCGAGCCATCGGCGACAGGACGCAGGACCCGCCCGGCATGATGGTCACGCTGCCACCCGACTATCGCCCCTCGGACGCCGAGGAGTTCATGAACCCCCTGCAAATCGAATATTTCCGCCAGAAGCTGCTGCGCTGGCGGGCCGATCTGCTGCGGGAGGCGGACGGCACGCTGGCCAGCCTGTCCGAAGGCGGCATCCACGAGGCCGACATCACCGACCGCGCCAGCGTGGAGACCGACCGCGCGCTGGAACTGCGCACCCGCGACCGCGCCCGCAAGCTGGTCACCAAGATCGACCAGGCGCTGCATAGGATCGAAAGCGGCACCTACGGCTATTGCGAGGAAACCGGCGAGCCGATCGGCCTGAAGCGGCTGGAGGCCCGGCCGATCGCCACCCTGTCGATCGAGGCGCAGGAGCGGCACGAGCGCATGGAGCGCGTCCACCGCGACGATTGAGCGCGTGTGACGGAATGCCCAACTGTCCATCCAGGATCATCTGACCGGACAAGCAGCGCAGCATTGCCGTCGTCATTGCGAGCGCAGCGAAGCAATCCAGGCCCACCGCATTGTGACTGCCCGCCTGGATTGCTTCGGCTTCGCCTCGCAATTGTCTC
>JAKAZX010000378.1 GCA_021826485.1 Pseudomonadota bacterium
CGCCGCCACTTTCAGCGATGTCGCCGCCGCCTGCCGCCATGCCGGGGAGTTCAGGAAATGCCCATACCAGCGCAGCGACAGATGCCGCGGCGGAAATTCCAGGAAGGTCGAGTCGGAGAACGACATCGGAATCACGATCAGCGTCGGCAGCACCAGGAACAGCAGCAGCAGCGCCGCGATCGCATACAGCCACAGCCGCGCGCGCAGCCGGATGTGCAGATCGGCGGCGATGCTGGCGCCGTCGCTCATGGTGCCTCCGACCCGAACAGCCGCTCCAGCCGCACCAGCCGCGTGGCCAGGAACAGCAGCGCGAAGGTCAGCACCAGCAGCACCGCGCCCAGCGCGCTCGCCGCCCCCCAGTTGAAGAACAGCTCGACATCGCTGGCCACCGCATTCGCCGCCATCAGCACCTTGCCGCCGCCCAGCACCGCCGGCGTCACGAAGGACCCGAGACACAGGATGAACACGATCAGCGCGCCCGCCGCCACTCCCGGCAGCGTGAGCGGAAAGAACACGCGCCAGAACACCTGCACCGGGGTTGCGCCGAGACTGGCGGCGGCGCGCAGATGGTCGCGCTGCACCGCCCGCATCGCGCCGTAGGCGGGCAGCACCAGGAACGGCAGCATGATGTGTACCAGCCCGATCAGCGTGCCCGGCAGGTTGTACACCAGCGCCAGCGGCGCATGCCAAAGCCCGAGGCGCATGCCCCAGACATTGATCACGCCATCGCGTTGCAGCAGCACCAGCCAGGCATAGGTGCGCACCAGGATCGACGTCCAGAACGGCATCAGCACGCCCAGCATCCCCAGCGCCGCCCAGCGCCGCGGCAACTGCGCCAGCGCATAGGCGAGCAGGTAGCCGAGCACGATGCACAGCGCGGTGGTCAGGATGCTGATCTCGAACGTCGCGAACAGGATGCGCGCATAGGCGGGGCGCGCCAGCAGGCGGCGGTAATTGGCAAGGCTCGGCGCCCCGCTGTCGTCCAGGAACGACAGCACGAACAGCCAGCCGACCGGCAGGATCATGGTGGCGCCCACCAGCAGCAGCGCCGGCACGCTCAGCCCGGCCAGCGCCAGCCGCTCGCGCGCCGCATCGCGCCGCAGCAGCGCTGCATGCGGCGCGGCCCTCACGCCGCCGCGTCCGCCAGCAGCACCGTATCCTCGGGCGCGAGGCCGAGCAGCACCGCCGCCCCTTCCGCCGGCAATGCGGACGCCGCCGCGCCGGTGCGCACCGCGATGCGCGCCCCGCCCGCCAGCACCACCTGCACCAGCACGCTCTCCCCCTGATAGGCGAGGCTCATGACGGTGCCGCGCAGCAGGTTCAGCCCGTCCTCCGGCGCGGCAAGGATGCGCAGCCGCTCCGGCCGCAGCAGCAGATGCGCCGCCCCCTCCGGCACCGGCCCGGCGATGCGCAGCGCGCAGCCGTCCAGATGCACCGCCCCGCCGTGCCGGGTCACCGGCAGGAAGAAGGACTGGCCGACGAAGCCGGCGACGAAGCGATTGGCCGGCCGCTCGTACAGCGCGCGCGGCGTGTCGATCTGCATGATGCGGCCGCGGTCGATCACCGCCACGCGGTCGGACATGGTCAGCGCCTCGCGCTGGTCGTGGGTGACGCAGATCGTGGTCATGCCGAGCCGCGCATGCAGGCTGCGCAATTCGATCTGCATGTGCTCGCGCAACTGCTTGTCGAGCGCGGACAGCGGCTCGTCCATCAGCAGGATGCGCGGGGCGAACACCACCGCGCGGGCCAGCGCCACCCGCTGCCGCTGGCCGCCCGACAGCGCATCCACCCGCCGTCCGCCGAGGCCGGAGAGCTGCACCAGATCCAGCGCCTGCTCCACACGCCGCGCGATTTCGGCGCGCGGCACCTTGCGCAGCCGCAACGGGAAACCGATATTCCCGGCCACGCTCATGTGCGGAAACAGCGCGTAGCTCTGGAACACCACGCCCACGTCGCGCCGGTGCGGCGGCAGGCGGATCACCTCGTTCTCGCCGAAGCGGATGCTGCCGTGGTCCGGCCGGGCGAAGCCGGCCAGCACCATCAGCAGCGTCGTCTTGCCCGACCCGGACGGCCCCAGCAGCGTCAGGAATTCGCCACTGCGGACATCCAGGTCCACGTCGTCCAGCGCGCGCAGATCGCCATAGCGCTTGCCGACCTGCCGGACGGTGATGGGCAGCGACCGTCCGGCGGTCACTGCGTCATCATGTCCTGATAGGCCTGCGCCGCCTGCTGCGTGTATTTCATGTACCAGCCGTCGTCGATCAGCAGTTCCTTCGCCGTGTTCGCCGGCGCCGACGGCAGGGTTGCCGCATAGTCGGCCGGGATCGCGCCGATGTCGTAGGCGCGGCGGTTGGTCGGCCCGTAGGTGATGTAGCGGGTCAGCGCCGCCTGGTATTCCGGCTTGCTGATCTCGGCGACAAAGCGCATGGCCAGGTCGCGATGCGGCGCGCCCTTCGGGACCACGAAGCAGTCGTAGTCCAGCAGCGCCTGGTTGAAGGTGTAGGCGACCTGCGCCCCCGACTTGCGGGCATCGTCGAAGCGGCCGTTCCAGCCGGCGACCATGTCCACCGCGCCGTCCTTCATCAGTTGCGCCGACTGCGCGCCGGAGGACCACCACACCGCGACATGCGGCTTCAGCTCCTGCATCTTGCGGATGGCGCGGTCGATGCCGCCGGGTGCGGACAGCACCGCATAGACCTGATCGGGCGGCACGCCGTCGGCCATCAGCGCCGGTTCCAGCGTCACCGTGTTGCGGTAGGCGCGGGTGCCGGGAAACTTCTTCGCGTCCCAGAAATCCGCCCAGCTCTGCGGCCCCGCTTGGCCGTAGGTCTTGGTGTTCCAGGCAGCGACGGTGGCGAACGCATCGCCGCCGATGTAATAGTCGGCATAGGTGCCGGGGATGAAGTCCTTCACGTCGATCACGTGATAGTCCAGCTTCTCCAGCAGCCCCTCCACCCCGGCGCGCGCCGAGGTGCCGGAGCCGCTGCTGACCACGTCCCAGGTGACCGCACCGGACTTCGCCCGCAGCCGCAGTTCGGCAAGGCCGCTGTAGGTTTCTTCCTTCACCGTGATGCCGAGCGCCTTGGCGGCGGGCTGGAACAGCGCCTTGCTCTGCGCATCCTGGAACGCGCCGCCCCAGGATACCACGGTCAGCTCCTCCGCCGCCCGCGCCCGTCGGGCGCCGAGCGGCAGGGCGGCGGCGGCAATCGCCGTGCCCAGCAAGCTGCGTCGCTGCATGTCATTCCCCCCGCCGATCCCCGGCGGATCAGTATGGCAACGCTCCACCGGCCCGACAATCCATCGGCTGGCCGATGCAAACCCTCATCGCCATCACCCGTGGTGGTGGACCGCAGCGGGTTTGGTACCGCCCGTGTCCTTCTGGTATTTCGCCTGCCATTCCTTATATGGCATGCCGTAAACGATCTCCCGCGCGTCGGGATCGGCGATGGTCATGCCGCGCTCGGCCGCCGCTTCCCGGTACCAGCGGCTCAGGCAGTTGCGGCAGAAGCCCGCGAGGTTCATCAGGTCGATGTTCTGGACATCCGACCGCTCGCGCAGATGCTGCACGAGGCGGCGGAACGCGGCGGCCTCCAGCTCGGTGCGGGTGGCCGGGTCGATCGGCGGCTGGGTCATGCTCTGCCCTCCTCTGTCACCGGCACACATGGCGCGGCGGCAGCCGGTTCGCCATACTCCGCCGCCGTGCGAACCGGGAGAGGGAACGGCATGGCCTGGGATGACGCGCGCGCACGGTCCGCCCTCCGCACCGCCTTCGACGCGGCGGTCGCGGCCGCCGACCCGCGCCGCGTGCTGGCCCGCCACCTGCCGCCCCGCCCGGCCGGGCGCTGCGTGGTGGTCGGCGCCGGCAAATCGGCCGCCCTGATGGCGGCGGCGCTGGAGGAAGCGTGGCCGGACGTGCCGCTCACCGGCATCGTGGTCACCCGCTACGGCCATGCCGTG
>JAKAZX010000379.1 GCA_021826485.1 Pseudomonadota bacterium
CCGATCTGACACGCTGAAGGCGAAGTCGGTCTACATCCTCGACGACACCGGCGCGTACGGGGAGGGCCTGTCCAACGCCTTCCAGGCGCAGGCGGAGAAGAAGGGCATCAAGGTGCTCGGGCACGACAAGCTGGATCCGAAGGCGGCGGACTACTCCGCGGTGCTGACGAAGATCAAGCAGCTCAACCCGGACAGCCTGTACTACGGCGGCGTCATGCAGGCCGGCGTCAAGCTGGTGAAGCAGGCGTACGAGATCCTGCCGCACGACATGCCCAAGGCCGGCGGCGACGGCCTGATCACGCCGGAGATGCTGACCGCCGCCGGCTTCCCCGCCGCCGAAGGCTGGTACTGCACCAATGCCTCCCCGCACGTCACCGAAGACCCGGCGGCGCAGGCCTGGGTGAACGCATACAAGGCGAAGTTCAACGTACTGCCAGACGACTATTCGATCACCGCCTATGACGGGACCGAGGTTATCATCGATGCGGTGAAGCGCGTCGCCGCCACCGGCAAGCCGATCACCCGCAGCGCCGTACGCGATGCGATCCAGACCGCCAAGGTCAAGACGCTGCAAGGCGTCGTTTCCTTTGATGCCAACGGCGATATCGAGGACCGTGTGATCGCGATCTTCCAGGTGCACCACGACGACAAATTCCCGGTGGACGACATGATCCACCAGTTCAAATATATCGGCGTCGCGCCGCAGGCCTGACGCGGACGCGCGGCGATGCGCCGCATCCCGGCCTCACCCTCTTCGTCCCGCCGGGGCGGAGAGGGGCGGGACGCCGGCCACCCGGTTCCAGGCAGGCCCGCGCCATGACCCTCGCGGACGTCTATCTGCAGCAGCTCATCAACGGCCTCAGCCTCGGCGCCATGTATGCGCTGCTGGCGCTCGGCTTCACGCTGGTCTACGGCATTCTCGAACTGATCAACTTCGCTCACTTCAACGTATTCATGGTCGGTTCGTTCGTGGCGCTGGGCATGTTCGAGCTGCTCGGCGTGGTGCCGGGCGCGCCGGCCCTCGGCGGGGCGGCGCTGGCGCTGACGCTGCTCGCCGCGTTCCTGGTGACCATGGTCGCCTCGGGCGTGCTCGGCGTCGCCATCGAGCGGATCGCGCTGCGCCCGCTGCGCAACGTGCGCGGCCCGGCGGCGATGATCACGACGATCGGCGTCTCCTACATCCTGTTCAACCTCGTGCTGCTCGGCATCGGCGCCGACAGCAAGAACTTCGCCTCGCCGCTGCCGCCGCTGAAATTCGCGCTCGGCGGCGCCGTGCTGCGCCTGCGGGAGGTGCTCATCTGGGCGGTGTCGCTGTTCCTGATGGCGCTGCTGACCTGGTTCGTGCAGTTCACGCGCATGGGCAAGGCGATGCGCGCCACCGCGCAGGACCCGGAAGCCGCGCGCATGATGGGGATCGAGGTCGATCGCGTCATCATGGCGGCGTTCTTCCTCGGCTCGGCGCTCGCCGGCGCGGGCGGGCTGATGTTCGGCCTCTACTACAACTTCACCAGCTACATCATCGGGTTCACCGCCGGCCTGCGGGCGTTCACCGCGGCGGTGCTGGGCGGCATCGGCAACGTGCCGGGGGCGATGGTGGGCGGCATCATCATCGGGCTGATCGAGGCGATGGGCGGACAACTGATTTCGGCCTCCTGGGCGGATGTCATCATCTTCTCGATCCTGGTGCTGGTGCTGGTGTTCCGACCGGCCGGGCTGTTCGGCCGCGTGGCGCCGAACAAGTCATGAGCGAGGCGCTCGCCGCTCCGCGCGCCTGGCTACATGCGCGCCCGCTGCGCCGCGCCGCGCTCGGCGTGCTGGTGGTGCTGCTGCTTCTGTTTCCCTATATCGACGGCAACGACGCCGACATCGACAGCCTGACCAACGCCGCGACCTATGCCGGCCTCGCGCTCGGGCTCAACATCGTGGTCGGCTTCGCCGGGCTGCTCGATCTCGGCTATGCGGCGTTCTTCGCCATCGGCGCCTATGTCTATGGCGTGCTCACCTCGTTCCAGGTGATGCCGCAATGGTCGCCGTTCTGGCAGCCGTTCGCGCTGCTCGGGCTGGTCCAGAAGATGAACCAGGGCGGGCCGGACCTCGTGCATTTCACGCTGTCCTTCTGGCTTGCCCTGCCGCTCGCCGCGCTCGTCACTGCGTTCTTCGGCGTGGTGTTCGGCGCGCCCACGCTGCGGCTGCGCGGCGACTACCTCGCCATCGTCACGCTCGGCTTCGGGGAGATCGTGCCGATCGTCGCACGCAACACGCCCAGCGTCACCAACGGCGCTGCCGGCCTGAACGGCGTGCAGGCGCCGATGCTGTTCGGCTACAACTTCACGGTGCAGGCGACACCCTATTACTATGTCGGCCTCGTGCTGGTGGCGCTGCTGATGTTCATCAGCTTCCGCCTGCGCGATTCGCGCGTCGGCCGCGCCTGGATGGCGGTGCGGGAGGATGAGACGGCGGCCGGCACGATGGGCGTCGATCGCACCCGCAGCAAGCTGCTCGCCTTCGCGATCGGTGCCGCCTTCGCCGGCGCGATCGGCGTGTTCTTCGTCGCCAAGCTACAGACCGCGACGCCCGACATGTTCGGCTTCCCGGTCTCGGTGATGATCCTGGTCATGGTCGTGCTCGGCGGCATGGGCAGCGTGTGGGGCGTGGTGGTGGGCGCCGCGCTGCTGACGCTGCTGCAATCCTGGTTCCTGCCCGACCTCACCGACTGGCTGCACACGCTCGGCGCCGCGATCGGCAATGACTGGTTGCAGCAGATCGACCTCGCCCGCTCGATCGAACTGATCTTCGGCATCCTGCTGGTGCTGATGATGCTGTTCCGCCGCGAAGGGCTGATCCCGGCGGCGCGTGGGGCGGCGGCGCTGAGCTTCGCCGCCCAGCACGTGCAGGGCGTGCAACGTGGCGGCTTCGACCGGGAAGCGGCGGCGGCGGCGCTCGCGATCCCGCCCGCCGGCACTGGCAACCTGCTGGAAGTGCGCGGCGTCACCGTGCGGTTCGGCGGGCTGGTGGCGCTGAACAAGGTCGATGTGGTGGTCCCTGCGGGCGGCGTGGTCGCGGTGATCGGGCCGAACGGTTCGGGCAAATCGACGCTGTTCAACGTCATCACCGGCCTCGTGCCGGCCGAAAGCGGCAGCATCCGCTTCGCCGGGACGGAGATTCTCGGCCTGCCGCCGCATCGCATCCTGGCGCTCGGCCTCGCCCGCACGTTCCAGAACATCCGCCTGTTCGCCAATCTCTCGGTGATGCAGAACGTGCTGATCGGCCAGCACGCGCGGCTTGCCACCGGCGCGTTCGGCGCGGTGCTGCGCCTGCCGCGCACAAGGGCGGAGGAAGCGCGCGCCGAAGCACGCGCCCGCGCCATCATCGCGCTGTTCGGCAACCGCCTCGCGCCGCGCATCAGCCAGGCGGTGTCGCATCTCTCCTACGCCAACCGCCGGCGCGTGGAGATCGCGCGCGCGCTCGCCAGCCAGCCGCGGCTGCTGCTGCTGGACGAGCCGACGGCCGGCATGAACCCTGCCGAGACGCTGGAACTCGCCGAACAGATCAAAAGCCTGCACGCGCTCGGCCTGACCATCCTGCTGATCGAGCACAAGCTGGACGTCGTGACGCAGCTCGCCGACACCGTGATCGTGCTCGACCATGGCGAGAAACTGGCCGAAGGCCGGCCCGATCAGGTGCGCCGCAACGAGGAGGTGCTGCGCGCCTATCTCGGCCGCGCGGCGCGGGAGGCGCTCGATGCCGCGTGACGTTGCGCTGCTGCTGGAATTCCGTGACGTCAACACGCATTACGGCGACCTGCACGTGCTGAAGGACGTCAGCTACGCGATCGCGCCGGGGGAGATCGTGGCGCTGCTGGGCGGCAATGCCTGCGGCAAGTCCACCACGATGAAGACCATCATGGGCGTGGTGCGGCCGACCAGCG
>JAKAZX010000380.1 GCA_021826485.1 Pseudomonadota bacterium
CGCGCCATAGGTCAGTGCGCTGCCGGTTTCCACCCGCACGTTGATGGTGCGGCCGGCGAACAGCTCCGGCCGCAGCAGCCAGGCGATCACGCAGGGATCGTGCAGCGGCGCACCGTCCCAGCCGTATTTCTGGATGTCGAACGCCTCGGAGAAGGTCAGCATTTCGGCGACTGCGACGCCGGCGCGGTTGCCGAGCGCGCGGATGCGGTCCAGCCGCGCGCGCGTGCTGCGCACCTGGTGGCTCACGTCCAGATTGAGCATGGTGATCGGCACGCCGCTGCGCAGCACCACGTCGGCGGCTTCGGGATCGACGTAGAAATTGTAGTCGGCGGCAGGGGTGATGTTGCCCACTTCGAACTGCGCGCCGGCCATCATCACGATCTCGCGGATGCGCGGCGCGATCGCCGGCGCCTTGACCAGCGCCATCGCGATGTTGGTGAGCGGGCCGAGCGTGCACAGCGTGATGCTGTCCGCCGGCTCGTGCAGCAGCAGGTCGATCAGCGCATCCACGCCGTGCCCGGCGCGGGCGGCGGCGCGCGGGGCGGGAAAGTCCGGGCCGTCCAGGCCGGTCGCGCCGTGCACGTGCTCGGCCGTCACCAGCGCGTGGCGCATCGGGCGCGCGCAGCCGGCGAACACCGGGATGTCGCCGCGCCCGGCGAGTTCCAGCACCTTCAGCGCGTTGGCGGTGGTGCGCGCGAGCGGCACGTTGCCGGCAACCGTGGTGATCGCCAGCACCTCCAGCGCCTCCGGCGCGGACAGTGCCATCAGGATCGCCACCGCGTCGTCCTGGCCGGGATCGGTGTCTATGATGATCCGGCGTTTCATGCTGTGCTCCCCCGCGTTCGGGCCAGGAGGTGAGGATGCCGCAACCCTTCGCGCAGCGCCATGCGATCAGCGACGTGTGCGTGCTGGTCGAGGATGTCGAACGCTCCGCGCGCTTCTACACCGATCGGCTCGGCTTCCGCCCGCTGCACCGCGCGCCCGGCTTCGCCGATTTCGCCGGCGCCGGGTTGACGCTGGCGCTGTGGGAGATCGGGCATATCAGCGAACATACCGGCGTCGCCGCGACGCGCGCGCCGGGCGCGCACAAGCTGGTGATCGCGGTGAAGCTGCCGGCGCCCGAGGATGTCGATGCCTGCCACGCCGAACTCTCGGCCAACGGCGTCGCGTTCCAGGGACCGCCCGCGGATTATCCGTGGAACGCGCGCGCCTGCTACTTCGCCGGCCCGGACGCGGAATTGTGGGAGCTGTACGCCTGGCTTCCGGGCGGCGCGATCGGGACGGTCGGCGCGCATCAGTAGTCGCGCAGTTCGGCGAAGCCGGTGGCCGCGGCGCCGCCGCGCAGCCGTCCGCTGATCCACACGCCGAGCACGGTCGCGGCATAGGGCAGCGCCAGCAGCAGGTCATGCGGCAGCGCCTGGCCCAGCATCAGTTGCGCCTTGATGCCCAGCGCCTCCACCACGCTGAAGAACAGCGCGGCGAAGGCGGCGCCCACCGGATGGCCGGCGCCGAAGATCACCGCGGCGAAGGCCATGAAGCCGCGCCCTGCCGTCATGCCGACGCTGAACAGTTGCAGGCTGCCGAGCGCCAGTTCGGTGCCGCCGAGCGCGCACAGCACGCCGCCGAGCGCCAGCGCCAGCAGCCGCATGCGTTGCGGATCGACGCCGACGCTACGGGCGGCGAACGGATGCTCTCCGCAGGCGGCCAGCCGCAGGCCGAAGCGGGTGCGGCGCAGCAGCAGCCACAGCGCGAACACCACGACCGGCATGGCCAGCACCAGCAGCGAAAGCTGCGCATACGGCCCGAACGCGGCGCCGAGCCGCGGCACCCCCACCTCGGACCGAACCGTCGCCTCGCTGTCGAACACCGCCTGCACCGCAAGGTCGGTGCCGCCGAGGCCGAGGCCGGTCAGCCCGAGGCCGGCGATGATCGGGTTGGCGCGCAGCTTCTCGATCACCAGCCAGAGCAGCGCGGAGCCGAGCACGCAGACCGCCATGGCCGCGACCATGCCGGCCAGCAGCGAATCGGCGGCGGAGGCGACCAGCACGGCGGCGCAGGCGCCGGCGATCATCAGCCCCTCCAGCCCCAGATGCCAGATGCCGGCGCGCTGGGCGAGCACCCCGGCCATCGTCACATAGACCAGCGGCGTGCCGGCCTGCAGGATCAGCGCGAGCAGGTCGTTCATGTCGCGCGCCGCAGGAACCAGCGGCCGCGCGGCCAGGCGCGCGCGGTGATGAACAGCGCGATCGCGGCGTTGATGATGTCGATCGCCGCCGCCGGCAGCCCGGCGATCACCGGCAGGTAAAGGCTCGCCGCCGCCAGCCCGCCGAAGAACAGCGCCACCACGGCGACGCCGCCGATCGACAGGCCGGCGACCAGCGCGATCAGGATGGCGGTGAAGCCGTGCGCCGGCAGGAAGCCGCTGACCAGCCGCCCGTTCGGCCCGAGCAGTTCCATCGCCCCCGCCAGCCCCGCGAAGCCGCCGCTGACCAGGAACCCGGCAAGCCCAAGCCGCCCGGTCTGCGCCCCCTGCCAGGCGACCATCACCGGGTTGCGCCCGGCAAGCCCGGCCAGCACGCCGAACGCGGTGCGGTTGACCAGCAGCCACAGCAGCACGCCGGTCATCAGCACGAGACCCAGGATCACCGGCGACACGCCGCCCGAATCGCTGATCCGGTAGAGCGCCGCAACCGGCCGGCTCGCCGTCACCTGCCCGGTGCCGGACGGGTCCTTGAGCGGGCCGGAGGTGACGTAGATCAGCACCAGATTGGCGATGAAATTGGCCATCAGCGTGGTGATCACCTCATCGGTGCCGGACCGCACGCGCAACCAGCCGGGCCAGGCCGCCCAGATCAGGCCGCCGGCGATGCCGGCCAGGAGAGCCAGCGGCACCACCAGCAGCGCCGGCGCGCCGTTCAGCCATTCCACCGCGAAGGCGGCGCCGATCGCGCCGATATAGAACTGGCCCTGCGCCCCGACATTGAAGAAGCCGCAGCGGAACGACACCACCACGCCGGCGGCGGTGACGAACAGCGGCAGCGCCCAGCGCAGGCTGTTCATCGCCGCCTCGGGCGATTCGAAGGCGCCCTCGGCGATGCTCTGGAACATCAGCAGGCTGGAATACCCGGCCAGCTCGAAAATCGCGCCACACAGCAGCAGCGCCAGCAGCACGAAGGCGAGCGCGCGCAGCACCGGCAGCAGGCGCGCGATCATTGCGCCGCCCCGGTCATCGCCCGGCCGACCGCCTCCAGGCTGTAGGGCGGGGCGAACTCCCCGGCGATGCGGCCGGACAGCAGCACCACGATGCGGTCGCTGATGTCGAACAGCTCGTCCAGATCGGAGGAGATCAGCAGCACGCCGCAGCCGCGCGCCCGCACCTGCCGCAGCGCCCGCCAGACGAAGGCGGTGGCGCCGATATCGAGGCCGCGGGTCGGCTGCGCCGCGATCACCACCCGCGCGGCCTCGTCGATCTCGCGCGCCAGGATCAGCTTCTGCGCATTGCCGCCGGAAAGCGCCCCGGCCCGCTGGTCCGGCCCCGCGAAGCGCACGTCCCAGGCGGCGAGGCTGGCGGCGCAGGCGGCGCGCAGCCGCGCCGGGCGGATCGGCGCGAGCAGCCGCCCGGCCAGCAGCAGCGGCCGTGCCGCCCAGTTCTCCCACAAGGCGCTGGACAGGCTGAGGCCCTCAGCATTGCGCTCGAACGGGATGATGCTGAGGCCGGCGGCGCGGCGGGCGAGCGGCGGGGCGGCGGTGACGTCGGCGCCGCCGAGCGCGAGCGTGCCGGACAGCACGCCCGCCAGCCCCGCGCAGGCGCGCACCAGTGTCCGCTGGCCGTTGCCCTCCACCCCGGCGACGCCGACGATCTCCCCGGCGCGGACCGCGAGGCTCACCTCCTCCAGCGCGCGGCCCTCCGCATCGGGGCGGGTGGAG
>JAKAZX010000381.1:0-953 GCA_021826485.1 Pseudomonadota bacterium
CCGGCACGCTGGAATACGTTCTCCGCCAGACCGGCGGGCCGCTGGCCGATGCCGTCACCTCCGGCAGCCTGAATTTCTCCGTCACCGGTTCGGCGGCGACGGGCAGCGAGAGCTGGAATGGCGGTAGTGGCGACTGGCAGACCGCGGCGGACTGGTCCGGCGGGCAGGTACCGGGGCTGGGGACCGACATCACGATCGGCAACGGCGCGGTGCTCGGCGGATACGGTCTCGGCGCGGTGCTCGACGTGGCGGCCGGCGCGTCGGTCGCGCTCGCGGGGGCGTTCGGCGTTGCCGCGGCGACGCTCGCCAGCGGTGCGACGGCCGCGATCGGCGGCGCGTTGTCGATCGCCGGCGGGCTTTCGCTCGACTCCTCGACCCTCGTCGTCGGTGCGGCGGGCACGCTGGAGGCGGTCGGCGTCACGCTGTCCTCCGGCGCGGCGCTGGCCGTGTTCGGCGCGCTGTCGATCGATGGGCTGGATGCCGCGGGCATGGCGCTGCTGCCGGGTGGCGGCACGCTGGGCGGGCCGATCGGCATTCCTGGCGGCGGCGTGCTGGATTTCGCCGGCACGCTCGAGGCCGACGGCGCGGCACCGACCACCGGCTACAACGCCATCTCGCTCGCCGCCGGTGGCACGCTCGAGGGCGCGGGCCTGCTGATGGCCGGCAATTTCAGCGAGGCGGAAACCATCGTTGGCCCGGGCACGATTCTCGCCCTCGGTCCGACGCCGCTCAGCATCGCCGCCGGCAGCATCGGCGGTTCGATCGATCTCGCCATCGCGTCGGGGGCGGTGCTGGAGGTCGGCGCCGTGCAGCCGCTCTACGGCGTGTTCAACGCCACGCCGGTCACCGTCGGCGCCGATGCCACGATCAGCTTCGCGCCGGGCGCCAGCGCGGGGCAGGACGGCACCGGTTATGCCAGCACGCTGGGCGAGCAGGGCGGCGTCCTCGTGCTC
>JAKAZX010000381.1:963-3925 GCA_021826485.1 Pseudomonadota bacterium
GACGACCCGACGGATTTCGCCGCCACGCTCGCCGGCTTCCGCCCCGGCGACCGCATCGCCTTTCCCACCCTCACCAACCTGTCGGTCTTCAATGTGTCCTCGACCTCGTTCGAGGTGGCCGGTGTTGTCATCGGCAATACCGCGCAGAGCGAGATCGTCACCATCCATACCAGCCTTGCCGCCGGCGTGGCGCCGGTGGTCGAAACGGATGCGGCCGGCAATCAGGTGATCGGGCTGCGGGCGACCAGCGCCGCGCTCACGCTGAACGACGTGCCGGCCGTCGGCGCCTCGATCGAGGCGGTGAACGGCACAACGACGCCGATCATCGGCCTCGGCCTGCTGGTGCCGAGCAACGGCTCCGCCGGGCTGCAGCTGACCGTCAGCGCGAGTCATGGGCAGATCGCCACCGGCGGCGGCGCTGCCGCGGGGTCGCTGGTGCTGACCGCCGCCAATGCGCTCGACCTGAATGCGGAACTCGCGGCACTCGACTATACCGCGCCGGCCGGCGGTTCCGGCGATGTGCTGAACTTCACCGGCGGCACCGGGCTCGCCGGGCTGAGTGCCGCGATCGGCATCGCGATCGCACCTGCCGGCACGCTCGACTTCACCGGCGCCAATGGCAGCCTGTTCAATGCCGGATCGTCGTGGCTGGGCGGCGTACCGCCGGCCAATGGCGATGTCGCTGTGTTCGGGAGCCATGCCGGCGCGCCGCTTCTGGTCGAGGGGCCTGGGGTTGCCGGCACCGTTTCGGTTGCCGGAGCGTATGATTTCGCCGGCACGTTCGATCTGCCCGCGAGCGGCGCCGTGCTCGATATCGGTGCCGGCGGCTTCGCGCTGTTCGACGCCAATGCGGCGGTGACGCTCGGCGGCGGCGCGCTGGTCGGTGACGCGCAGGGGGCTGGCACCTTGGGCATTGCCGGCACTCTCGATGCGGCGGGGGGAACGATCGATGTCGGCGGCGCGGCAGCGTCGGGTGACGGCGCCCTTGAGGTGACCGGCAGCCTCGTTGCCGCTGGACTTGCCCTCGGTACCGCTACCGCCGGAACGTTCGAGTTGGGCGGCGCGGCATCCTTCGGCACCTCGGCGCTGGGCACCGGCGCCCTGTTGCGTGAAGCTGGCAACGGCTCGCTGTCGCTGGGAACGCTTGCGCTCGCGGGCGGCACGGTGTCGCTCGGCAACGCGGCGAGCCTGTCGCTCGGCCCGGCGACGATCACCGCGGGCGATCTCGCGCTCGGGGATGCGAGCCGTCTGGCCGGCACCGGCGGCCTCGACCTTGCCGGCGGGACGTTGAGCATCGGCGGACTCGCGGCGGCATCGTTCGGTACGGGCGGATTCGGGCTGGGCGGTGGCGGGTGGCTGCTGCTCGATGGCACGCTCGCCGCCGGCAGCCTGGTGGCGTCGGGGCTTGCGTCACTGGATGGCGGCACGCTCTCGCTCGCCGGCAGCGCGTCGCTTGCCGCAGGGGCGACGCTGACCCTGGCCCAGGGCGTGTTGCGGGCGGCCTCGCTCACCCTCGATGCCGGCGCCGAACTCTCGGGCTACGGGCTGATCGGCACATTCGGCGCGCCGGGTCTCATCCCGATCGACGCCGCCGGCACGCTCGCCGCGTCGGGCGGCACGCTCGTGCTCGGCGGCGCGCTGGCCGGCGGCGCGACCATCGATCCCGGCGCAGCGCTCGATCTCGCCGGCCCGGCCACGGGCGGCACGGTGTCCTTTGCCGGTGCCAGTGGCATCCTGACGATCAACGACGTCGCCACCATGGCCGATCCGGTGGTGAACATGGCGTCCGGCGATGCGATCGACCTGATCGGCGTCGCCCCATCGCTGGTGAGCTATGCGGGCGGCACGCTCAGCGTGAGCGGGCGCGGCGGGTTGGGCCTCGCCGAGGCCGCGGGGCAGGCGGCGATCGCCATCTCGGCGGATGGGTACGGCGGCAGCTATGTCACCGTCGGCGGCGCCATGCCCTGTTTTGCCCGCGGCACAAGGTTGCTGACGGCGGAGGGCTACCGCCCGGTCGAGACTCTGCGGCCCGGCGACCGGCTGGTCACCGAGGATGGCATGGCGGAGCCGATCGTCTGGATCGGCTGGCGCAGCATCGACCTGTCGCGGGATTCCGCCGCCGCGCTACTGCATCCCGTCGTCATCACGCCCGGCGCGTTCGGGCCGGGCATGCCGTCGCACCCACTCACCCTTTCGCCCCTGCATGCCGTGTATGCCAATGGCGTGCTGGTGCCGGCGACACTGCTGGTCAATGGCGCGACCGTGCTGCACGAATCCTCGCGCTTCGCCGTGACCTATTATCATGTCGAACTGGCCCGGCATGCGGTGATCCGAGCGGAGAACCTGCCCTGCGAGACCTATCGCGACGATGGCAACCGCGATCGCTTCGCAGCCGCCCTCGGCCTGCCGGGCGCGCCGGCGGACTCCTGCCGGCCGGTCGTGACCACTGGCCCGGCGCTGCGCCGGGTGCGCGCGCTCCTGCATCGCCGCGCACTCGAACTCGACTACCAGATCGTTCATGGCGCCGAGGTTGAGGCGGTGGCGGGCGATGCGCCGCCGATCCGGCCGCGCCGGGGGGCGGGGCGGATCGACTTCACCCTGCCGGCGCCGGCATCGCGGCTGGTTCTGCGTGCGCGCGTCTCGCGGCCAGCCTATACCGATCCTGCATCGGAGGACCGGCGACGGCTCGGCATATGCGCCGGGGGGGTGGTGGCCGACGGCGTGCGCCTGCCGGCCTGGCACGGTGCGGGCTGGTACAGCCCGGATGAGGGCGATCGTGGGATGTGGAGCGGCGAGATTGCCGAACTGGTGCTTGATCGCCCGGCACGGCGGATCAGCCTCGACCTTGTCGGCAGCGTGCCGCGCTGGGTGCGGGATCCGGCGGCGCTCGCGCTCTGAGCCGCGCCGGATTTGACATTCGGCGGCAGCGTCACTAAGCGGACCGGTTTGTGCGGGAACGTGG
>JAKAZX010000382.1 GCA_021826485.1 Pseudomonadota bacterium
GCTCGCGCGAGAAGCTCAGCCGGTCGATCGGCACCTCCACCGTCGTGCGCGTCGTCCATTGCCCGGTCTGCCAGGCGATCTCCGCCGAGATCGCCTGGCCCAGCCGGTCCGCCCGTTCGATGAACACGTAGCGTGCGGTGTCGCGGCAATCATCGAGCACGCCGGCGCGACCGAGCACTTCCAGATGCATGGTCGCCACCTTCACCGCGAAGCGCCCGTCCACCATGCGCCAGCGCATGTGCGCGGCCAGGAAATCGGCGAAGCTGGCATGGCCGTGGCGCTGCACGTCGCGCGCCACCTCGTCGCAGCTCAGCATCTCGTCGGCGAGGTTGAACCGTCCGGTGGAATGCAGCGCATCGGCGAGGAAGTTGGAGCCGCAGCGGTTGGTGTAGCACAGGAACACGATCGCCGCGTGCGGCGGGATTGCCGTTGCCGGCACCGCGAGGTCGCCGAACAGCGCGGTCAGCCCGCGCAGATGCACGTTGTCCGGAAGTTCGGGAAACCTTATGCCGGCTGCAGCCGCCATGTCACGCCGTCCGGCTGGCACAGGATCGGCGTCGCGTTGGGCAGGCGGACATTCGCCGGCAGCCCCATCGCCGAGCGCAGCGCGCGGAAGAACGCGCCGTGCCCGACCACCAGCAGCGGCGCCGGCGATGCCAGCAGCCGGTTGAGCGTGGCGACCGCCCGCACGCGCAGGGTGGCGAAGGATTCCGCTCCTTCCGGCGTGGACCGTTCGGCGACCCAGTCGTCGAAGGCCTGCGCCATGCGCCGGCCTTCCAGCGTGCCGAACTCGGCTTCCTGCAATTCCGGATCGGTGACGACGGGAAGGCCGACCGCCGCGCCGACGATCTGCGCCGTGACATGCGCGCGCGACAGCGGGGAGGCGACGATGCCGGCGAAGCGGCGGCCGGCCAGCGTCGCCGCCGCTGCCCGCGCCTGCGCCAGCCCGTTGTCGTTCAGCGGGATGTCGGTCCTGCCCTGGCTCAGCCCCTGCACGTTCCAGTCGGTCTCGCCGTGGCGAAGATACCAGAACGCGACAGGAGAAAGCCACACCGCCTCGATGTTCAGCTCAGCCCCTCCTGCTTCAGGGCGGCCTGCACCGCGGGGCGGTTCTTCATGCGGTCGAAATGCGCGGCCACGTTGCCGGGCAGCGTGATCTCGAACGGCCTGGTCCAGGTGCAGTTGTAGAACAGCGCAGTATCCGCGAAGGAATAGCTGCCGGCCAGCCATTCCCGCCCGTCCAGCATGGCGTCGAGCCGCGCGAAGCCGCGGGTGACGATGTCGCGCCCCGCGGCGCGCATGCTCTCCTGCTCGGCCGGCGTCGCTGCGCGGCGCGCGCCGAACATGCGGGAGAAGCCCTGCATGTGCAGGCCGGCGACGCAGAAATCGGTCGCCTCCAGCACGCGCGTCTGCCCTTCCAGGTCGTCGGGCAGCAGCCGCTTCTCCGGATTGGTGCGGGCGAGCCAGAAGCCGATCGCCGGATATTCCGTCAGCACCGATCCGTCGTCGCGGACCAGCGTCGGCACCTTGCTCTTGGGGTTGATCTGCGCCAGCGGCCGCTCCGCCGCGGGCTTGCTGAGATCGACCCGCTCCGCCTCGTACGGCTTGCCGATCTCCTCCAGCAGGACGTGGATGCCGAGCGAACAGGCGCCGGGCGAGTAGTAGAGCTTCATGGCAGACCCTCCAGAACGTCGAACCGCATGCGCCGCCGCGTCCGCCGCCGGGCGGCGGGGACCGTCGGCGCCATCAATCGAACAGCGAACTCACCGAGCTTTCGTCGGAAATCCGGCGCATCGCCTCGGCCAGCAGCGGCGCGATGGTGAGCTGGCGCATGTTGCTCGCCACCCGCACCGCCTCGGTCGCCAGGATGCTGTCGGTGATCGTCATCATCTCCACCGGGGAGGAGGCGATGCGCGCCACCGCGCCGCCCGACAGCACGCCATGCGTGACATAGACGCTGGCCGAGCGTGCGCCCTGGCCGATCAGCGCCACCGCGGCATTGCACAGCGTGCCGCCGGAATCGACGATGTCGTCGAGCAGGATGCAGTCGCGGCCGGACACGTCGCCGATCACGTTCATCACCTCCGACACGCCGGCGCGCTCGCGCCGCTTGTCGATGATGGCGAGATCGCAGTTGAGGCGCGAGGCGACCGCGCGCGCGCGCACCACGCCGCCGACATCGGGGGAGACGATCATCACGTCCCGGCCCTTGTAGCGTTCCTGGATGTCGCGGCTGAACAGCGGCGCGGTGAACAGATTGTCCACCGGGATGTCGAAGAAGCCCTGGATCTGCGCGGCGTGCAGATCCATCGTCAGCACCCGGTTGGCGCCCGCCTCGGTGATCAGGTTGGCGACCAGCTTGGCGCTGATCGGCGTGCGCGGGCCGCTTTTGCGGTCCTGCCGGGCATAGCCGAAATACGGGATCACCGCCGTCACCCGCCGGGCGGAGGCGCGGCGCAGCGCGTCCAGCGTGATCAGCAGCTCCATCAGGTTGTCGTTCGCCGGATAGGACGTGGACTGGATGACGAACACGTCCTCGCCGCGGATATTCTCGTTCAGCTCGACGAAAATCTCCATGTCCGCGAAGCGGCGGACGGAGGCGCGGGTGAGCGGGATGGACAGCGATGCGGCCACCGCCTCGGCGAGCGGACGGTTGCTGTTGCAGGCCACGATCTTCATGCGGTCTCGTCCAGGGGCGGGGCGGCAGGCCGCGGCGCTTCTAGCAACGCCCGGTGCGGCTGTCCACGAACCGTCACGGATTTGCCGCCGCCGGTGTCGCCGTGCCGCCGGGAGACGCCGGCGCCGCCACACCCGCGGGCGGTGCCGCGACCGTCGTGCCCGCCGTGCCCGCCGGCGGGGCGGATGCCGCAGCCCCGGTCTGCTTGTCGATCACCTGCTTGATGCCGCCTGCCGCCTCCTGCGCCACCGCCAGCGCGACATCGCCCCAGTGGCCGTCCAGCGTGCCCTGCGGCACGTCGTTCAACTGCACCACCTTGCCCAGGTCATGGCCGGCCGCGTCGGTGATGTGCCATTCGATATCGACCTGCATCGTATCGTTCGGGCCGGGGCTGGTGTGCACCGTGCCGGCGACGGTGAAGTCCGCGCCCTGCGGCGTCGCCTGCACCATCTCGCCCTGCTGGGGCAGCAGCCGGCGCAGTTCCAGGGCGAGCGAGCGGTTGCCGTCGCCCGGCGCGCCGGTCACGTCCGGCACCGCCACGCGCGGCGCCCGGTTCACCAGACTGTTGGGGTCGCTGCGCCGCCGGATCGCCTCGATCTGGGTCAGCAGGTCGGCGATCAGCCCGCCGGCGCTCGCCGCCTCCTGCCGCAGCGCATCGGGGGTGCTGCCGCTCCAGGCATCCGCCGGCACAGGCGGCCCCTTCACGCTGCCCTGTGGCTTGCCGTCCGGGTCGTCCACGGTGAACACCGGCGTCACCACCCCGGCGCCGCGCTCCGCCGCGACGTCGAGCCGCCAGTCCCCGCGCCGCACCGGGCCGGCCACCGCCGGCACCTCGCGGGCCACCAGCGCGTCGGTGATCGCGCCGGCATAGGCGGTGGCGGCGGCGGCGGGCAGCAGCGCCTTGGACGGCTCCGGCACCGGCACCGCCAGCCGGGCCGGCGGCGGCGCCAGCAGGGCCTGCGCGGTGGCGCCGGGCCGGCCCGCGAACGGCTGCGGCAGGTCGCCGCAGCCGGCGAGCGCCAGCAGCCCGGCCAGCAGCAGCAGCCCTTTCCTCATTGCACGACGACCGCGATCTGGTGGCCGATCGGGCCGCCATCGGTCAGCGTCCGGCGGCGGTGGCTGAAGAACCGGTCGGGCTCGGCCGCCGTGTCGGCGGCGACCCGCTCGACCGACGCGACGCCCGCCGTCGCCAGTCGCGCGGCGCAATAGCCGCCGAGGTCGAACTGCCAGCGCGCCG
>JAKAZX010000383.1 GCA_021826485.1 Pseudomonadota bacterium
GATCGACGATCTGGCGGCGATGGGCGTCACGCGCGCGAGCCTCGGCGTGCAGGATTTCGACCCCGTCGTGCAGCGCGCCGTCAACCGCGTGCAGAGCTACCCGGAAACGCTGGCCTGCGCGACCCGCCTGCGTGCGCGCGGCGTGCGCTCGATCAATCTGGACCTGATCTATGGCCTGCCGCACCAGACGGAACAGGGCGTTGCCGAGACCGTCTGTCGCGCGCTCGACCTTTCACCCGACCGCGTGGCGGTGTTCGGCTATGCCCACGTGCCGTGGCTGAAGCGGCATCAGGCGCTGATCCCCGAGGCCGACCTGCCGGGGCGCGAACAGCGGCAGCGGCAGATGCAGGCCGCGCACGCGGTGCTGACCGGCGCCGGCTATGTGCCGATCGGCCTCGACCACTATGCGCTGCCCGGCGATGCGCTGGCGCAGGCGGCGGAAGCCGGCACGCTGCGGCGGAACTTCCAGGGCTACACGACTGATCAGGCGACGACGCTGATCGGCCTCGGCGCGTCGGCGATCGGCGCGTTTGCGGCGGGCCATGTGCAGAACGCCGCTTCCCTGCCGGCCTATCGTGACGCGATCCGCGCCGGCCGTCTCGCCACCGCGCGCGGGGTGGAGCTGAGCGCGCAGGACCGGCTGCGCGCCGATGTCATCGAGCAGTTGATGTGCCGGTTCAGCGTCGATCTGCCGGAAACCGCCGCCCGCCACGGCAGCGACCCGACGGAGTTGGAGGACGCGGCGCCGGCGCTCGACGCGCTGGCCGCGGACGGGGTGATCGCCTGGGACGGCGCCCGCATTGCGCTGCGCCCGGCGGCCCGCGTGCTGGTGCGCGTGGTTGCCAGCGCGTTCGACGCCTATCACCGCCGCGACATGCTGCGCCACGCCCCGGCCGTGTAGCGGCGCCGCGCTAATCGGCCGGATCGGCCAGGGGGACGCGCTCGACCGCCCGGAACGGTTCGCCCGCGGCCGGCTGGACGAACAGCGACAGCGCCGCCACCGCGCGCGGTTCGGCCAGCGCGGCGGCGAAATGCGCGGCGGCGGCGGGTTGGAGCGTCGCAGCTTCCATCGCATCCAGCCGGCGCGTCAGCGTCATGTGAAAGAACCATGTCGCGAACGCGTACGGATAGCCCCAGCGCAGCAGGTTCGCCCGCGCCGCGGCGGACAGGCCGGCATGGCGACGGCGCGCCAGTTCGGCCGCATCCGGGGGGGCGCGGAGATGGTCGGCCCCGGCGATGCAGGCATCGGCGAAGGCCTGGAGCGGCGGGCAGGGGCTGGTTTCCCGCAGCGCCAGGAAGCCGAGGATGTCGGCGACCATGAGCGGCGGCAGCGGGAAGCGCGGCACCGCCGCGGCGATCGCCTCGGCCGCCGCAAGCACGTCCTGCCACGTGACACCGGGGCGCAGCCGCATCGGCGGCTTCAGCGTGGCGTGGAAGCCGTAATGCCGGGCGTCTTCGGTGACAGCAGGATACGCCGCGTACCAGGTCGCCGCCGCCTGCGCCAGCGGATCGTCCGAGGCCGGCGCGTAATACAGGGCGACCCGCGCGTCGTCGCCGAGGATCATGCGATGCGGCTGCCGGCGCGCCAGACTTCGCGCACCACCGGCAGGTTCTCGAAGCGGCGCAAGCGCACCAGATCGGCCCGCAGGCCCGGTGCGATCCGCCCGCGATCGTGCAGCCCGGCGATTTGCGCCGGCCGTGCCGTGACCAGGGCGATCGCGCGCGGCAGGCTGGTCAGCCCCTGTTCGGCGCAGCGGAACGCCGCCTCCACCAGGCTTGCGGGCACGTAGTCGGAGGCGAGGGCATCCACCGCGCCGGCGGCGATCAGCTCGGCCGCCGGGACGTTGCCGGAATGCGAGCCGCCGCGCACGATATTGGGCGCGCCGGCGATCACGTCCATGCCGCATGCCCGGGCCGCGCGCGCCGCCTCCAGCGTCACCGGGAACTCGCTGATGCGGATGCCGTCGGCGAAATTGTCCGCCACCTCCTGCGCGCTGCGGTCGTCGTGGCTGGCGAGTGCGACCGCGCGCGGCGCCACGCAGGCCAGCAGCGCGCGGCGGTTCGGATCGCGCAGCCGCGCCCGCTGGTCTTGCAGGGCAGCGACCTTCGCCGCGATCGCCGCCTCGTTCATCCCTTCCTTGCGGCGCAGCAGGCGGAACCGCTCGACATCGGCGTACTGGCCGACGCCTGGCGAATGGTCCATCAGGCTGACCAGCCGCAGCAGTGGATGGTCGATCACCTGCGCGGTCAGCTCGATGACGTTTTCCGCCGGCATCTCGCAGCGCAGATGCAGGAAGTGCTCGCTTTTCAGCAGGCCGGTGTGCAGCAGCGCATCCAGATCCGCGATGCCGTCGCGGAAGGTGCGGGCGCGGCCGAGATCGAAGCCGAGATCGCCGGCGCACAGCGCATCCAGCACGGTGGTGACGCCGGCGGCGGCGCATTGCGCGTCATGTGCGATCAGCGCGGAGCGCGACGGCCAGCGCGCCGTGCTGCGCGGCTGCACCTGGCGTTCCAGATTGTCCGTGTGCAGATCGACGATGCCCGGCATCAGCGTGTCGCCGTCGAGGTCGATCGCGCCGGGCAGATGGCTGCGTCCGGCCGCAACCTCGGCGATCAGGCCGTCGCGCAGCAGGATGGTGCCGCGCAGCACTTCGTCCGGCAGGGCCAGGTCGGCGTTGGTCAGCACTGTCTCGGCCATCGCCCCAGCCTAGCATGCCGCCCCCGGAACCGTCACCCTGGCCGGCCGGCCCCCGCCGGCGCGGGCATGTGGCCGCCGCGCCCCGGTCGGCCCGCAAGCGGCCGGGCGCGCCGGGCGGCCTGCAACCCTTTCGGGGCGGCGGCCTTATGAACAGCGCAGCAACCGGAGACCGCCGCGTGTCCGCATCGACCTCCCCGAAAACCCGCATCCGCGAAGGGCTGCCGCATCCGCTGGGCGCCACGTGGGACGGGCTTGGCGTGAATTTCGCACTGTTTTCCGCCCACGCGACCAAGGTCGAACTCTGCCTGTTCGACCATGACGGGAGCACCGAACTACAGCGCATCGAATTGCCGGAATATACCGACGAGGTCTGGCACGGCTACCTGCCGGAGGCGCGGCCCGGCATGGTCTATGCCTACCGCGTCCACGGACCCTACCTGCCGGAAGAAGGGCATCGCTTCAACCCCAACAAGCTGCTGCTGGACCCGTATGCGAAGGGACTGGTCGGCGAGCTGACCTGGCATCCGGCGGTGTTCGGCTACACGCTGGAAAGCGAGGACGACACCACCTTCGACGAGCGCGACAGCGCCGCCTATGTGCCGAAATGCCGGGTGATCGACCCGGCCTTCACCTGGGGCCGCGACCGCCCGCCGCAGACCGGGTGGGAGCAGACGATCGTTTATGAGACCCATGTCCGCGGCTACACGATGCGCCATCCGGCGGTGCCGGAACCGCTGCGCGGCACGTTCGCCGGGATGACGGTGAAGGCGGTGGTCGATTATATCCGCAGCCTGGGCGTCACCGCCGTCGAGCTGCTGCCGATCCATGCCTTCCTGAACGACAGCCTGCTGCTGGACAAGGGACTGACCAATTACTGGGGCTACAACACGATCGGCTTCTTCGCGCCGGACGTGCGCTATACCGCGACGCACGCCATCAACGAATTCAAGGAGATGGTCGCGCACCTGCACGACAGCGGACTCGAAGTCATCCTCGACGTCGTCTACAACCACACAGCGGAAGGCAACGAGCGCGGGCCGACGCTGTCGTTCCGCGGCATCGACAACGCAAGCTATTATCGCCTGCTGCCCGACCAGCGGCGCTACTACATCAACGACACCGGCACCGGGAACACGCTGAACCTTTCGCATCCGCGCGTGCTGCAGATGGTCACCGACAGCCTGCGCTACTGGGTGACGGAGATGCATGTCGATG
>JAKAZX010000384.1 GCA_021826485.1 Pseudomonadota bacterium
GCAGCCGCGCCAGCAGCTTCTGCGGGTCTCCTGGCGGCGGCTCGCTCATCGCGTGATCTCGCCCGTTGCGGCGCGGGTCAGTCCAGAAAATCCGGAACCGTTTCCGCGTGCCAAAGTTCCTCGGCGCGCTGGCGCGGCCGGATGGTCGCCCAGCACGCCCGATCGCCGTCCACAAGCACAATGGGGGCCAGCGGGCGGGCGTTGTAGGTGCTGCTCATCACCGCGCCATAGGCCCCGGCATCCAGCAGCGCCACCCGGTCCCCGGCGAGCAGCGCCGGCAGCGCGCGGCCGCGGGCGAAGGTGTCGGCCGATTCGCAGACCGGACCGACGACATCCACCGGCCCGGCCGGCGCCGCCGCCCGCACCGCCGAAAGCGGCAGGATGCCGTGCCAGGCATCGTACATGGCCGGCCGCAGCAACTCGGTCATGGCGCCGTCCAGCACGACGATCCGTCCGTCGTTCTTGGTCAGCACCACGCTGGCCAGCAGGACGCCGGCCGGCCCGACCAGCCAGCGCCCCGGCTCGACCATCAAATGCAGGTCCAGGCCGGCGAACGCCGCGCGCAGGGCGCCTGCGAAGGCGGCGGGCGAGGCGCCCGGCTCGTCGCGGTAGCCGATGCCGAGGCCGCCGCCGCAATCCATGCGCGTGACCGTCTGGCCGGCGGCGCGCAGGTCGCGCACCAGGGCCGCGGCGCGGGCGAAGGCGGCGCGGTACGGGGCGAGCGCGGTGATCTGGCTGCCGATATGCAGCGCGAGGCCGACCGGACGCAGGCCCGGCAGCGTCGCCGCATGGGCATACAGCGCCGCCGCCTCGGCATAGGCGATGCCGAACTTGTTCTCGGCAAGGCCGGTCGTGATCTTGGCGTGGGTGCCGGCATCCACGTCCGGATTGATCCGCAGCACCACCGGCGCGGTGCGCCCCATCGCCGCGGCGATGCCGCTCAGCATGGCGAGTTCGGCGGCACTTTCCACGTTGACCTGGGCGATGCCCTCGGCGAGTGCCGCGCGCAGCTCCTCGGCCGACTTGCCGACGCCGGAGAACACGATGCGCTCCGCCGGGATGCCGGCAAGCCGTGCGCGGGCGAGTTCGCCGCCGCTGACCACATCGGCCCCGGCGCTGCCCGCTGCCATGATGCGCAGGACGGCAAGGTGGTCGTTGGCCTTGACCGCGTACTGCACCGCCGCCAGCCCCGCGAGCGCCGCCGAAAGCTCGCCGAGCCGCCGGCGCAGCGTGGCCGCGCCATAGACCCAGGCCGGCGTGCCCAGCGCATCGGCGACGGCATTGAGCGGCATGCCTTCCAGCAGCAGCCCGTCCATCGCGTGCATCGCCAGATGCGGGCGGGCGGCGAGCAGGGCGGAGGCGGTTGGGTCGGAGGTGGGAAGCGGCGGCGTGTCCATCCTTGAAGCGTAGAGCGAGGCGCGGCGCCACTCAACCGGACCGCCCGATGCCCGGCGGGTCAATCGCTCATTGCGCCGACACGTAACGATCCGTTATCCAGGAACGGTTCAGGCTGTGCCGCGGAGCGTCTGATATGCTTGCAAAAAAGCAAGTCTGCGTCGTGCTGCCGGCGTACAACGCGGCGAAGACGCTGGAGCGGACTTACGCGGAGATTCCCCGCGACGTGGTGGACGATGTCATCCTGACCGATGACGCAAGCGCGGACCAGACCATTGCGCTAGCAAAGCGGCTTGGCATTCACTGCATCGCCCATGATCGCAACCGGGGTTACGGCGGCAATCAGAAAACCTGCTACCGCGCGGCGCTGGCCCGGGGCGCCGACATCGTCGTGATGCTGCATCCCGACTATCAGTATACGCCGAAGCTGGTGACGGCGATGGCCTCCATGCTCGCATCCGAGGAGTTCGATGCGGTGCTCGGGTCGCGCATCCTCGGCGTCGGTGCCCTCGCCGGCGGCATGCCGGTCTACAAATACGTCGCCAACCGCGCCCTGACGCTGTACCAGAACCTGCTGCTCGGCCACAAACTGTCGGAGTACCACACCGGCTATCGGGCATGGAGCCGCCACCTGCTGGAGCGGCTGCCGTTGCTTGCCTGCTCGGACGACTTCGTGTTCGACAATCAGATGCTGGCCCAGGCGATCTATTTCGGCTTCCGGATCGGTGAAATCTCCTGCCCGACAAAATATTTTCCGGAAGCCTCGTCGATCAACTTCCGCCGCAGCGTGGTCTACGGCGCCGGCGTGCTGCGCACGAGCCTGCAATTCCGTCTTCAGCGAATGGGGTTGCGGCAGTGTCCGCTGTTCGCCCAGGCGCGCGACACACGTCCGGCGGATGCGCTGGAGCGCGCGGCGTGAGGCCGCCGATGCGCGGACCATTGCTGCTCGCCGGCGCGTTGCTTGCGCTGATGCTGGGGGCGATGCTGGCCAAGCAGGTGGCGCCGGGGTCGCCGCTGGCCGCGGCCCAGGCTGTGCTGAGTCAGGCGCGCAGCCTCGGCTGGACGGGTTCGCTGGTGCTCGGCGGTGCGCAGACGCTGGTCGCCTTGAGCGGCGTGCTGCCGGCGGCCCTGCTGGGCGTTGCCGCCGGATCGCTGTACGGCCTCGCCTGGGGATTTGCGCTGGCGAGCGCGAGCACCCTGCTCGGCGCGTGGCTGGCCTTTGCGCTGGGACGATCGGTCTGGCGCCCGATGGTCGCACGGTTGCTGTCGCGACGGCGGCGGCTGCAAGACTTCGACGCACGGATCGCGCAGGACGGCTGGCGCATCGTGCTGCTGCTCCGCGTCTCGCCGGTGATGCCGTTCTCGGCCACCAGCTACGCGCTTGGGCTTTCCGCGGTCAGCGCACGCGACTACATGCTGGGTACGCTTGCGTGCCTGCCGGCCCTGTTCGGGTATGTCGGGCTTGGGACGATGGCAAGTGCCGGGCTGGACGTATCGGTGGCAGGCGGGAAGGCGCGAGCCCTGCTGCTGATTGGCGGTGCGGCAGCGACGCTTCTGCTGACGATCCGTCTGGGGCGGATCGCCGCCGTGGTGTTCGGACAACCAGCCGATGCCTTGCAGATTCGCCCCGCTGAGGTCCAGGTGGAGCCGCGCAGTTGAGGGTTGGTCTAAGCGGTCGCACCTGTACTCATGCTCGTCGACTGCGTGAGCGGATCAGACGTATCCGAAAGTGCTGTTCGCCCGCCAAACTCCCGCCATGCAAGAGCTGCGGTCAGCGCAACGAAGATTGGCAGGATCGCCTTGCCGGTCAGCACGACGAAAATCTCGCTGATACCGGGGCATACCCAGAGGAAGAACGGCAGTGCGCCAAAGCGCCGTCGCTCCACGAGCATGGCGGTTACGATCGAGTAGCAGACCAGGTCGGATGCCCAAAGATACGGCGAAACCAACAAGGCAAGGCACGGCGTGACGCTGGTAGCAGCAACATCGCAGCCGCGCCGCGCAGCAATCCACGCCACGACCGCAGCTACGGCCGCAGTCGACATCTGAGCGATATAGCTGGCGCTAATCGATGCACCGAAGCTGCGCGCCATCCAGAAGACGGATGCTACGTTCGCCGGGATTCCGGTGTCGAAATAGGTCTCCAGCAAGGCGCGGTCGGACAGCCGACTGCCGTGCAGGAAGGCCGTCCAGACCGCGGTGCCGAGAAGCACTGTGCTGAGAGCCGCCAACCCGAACAGGCTTGCCGCTGCGATGCCGAATGCCCGCCATCGCCGTTGTGCGATCCAGACGAGCGGGACCAGAATCCCGAGATGCGGCTTGAATGTGGCGAGCGCCATCTCGAGTCCCGCAGCGACCGGCGCGCGCCGCGCCGTCAGCAGGCCCGCGACCACAAGCGCACCGGCGAGCGGCGCGTACTGACCGAGGATCATGCCGCGCCAAGTCGGCGGCCCGAACAAGCCAAGCAGCACGACGGTCCACGACAGCCCGGCCCAGCGCAACG
>JAKAZX010000385.1 GCA_021826485.1 Pseudomonadota bacterium
CCGCGATGCCGCATAGCAGGGTGAAACCGGTCAGCCAGTCCCACCAGCCGCCGGCATAGGCGCGATCGACCACGCGCACGCCCTGCAATACGCCGCCGAGCGTCAGCCCCTGCGCGAAGGCGGCGACGGTGGAACCGGCGAAGAACGCGAAATCCCAGCCGCGCCGGCCGCGCGGCGTGGTGGCGCGGAAGCGGAACTCGAAGGCGACACCGCGGAAGATCAGGCCCAGCAGCATCGCGATGATGGTCGGATACAGCGCCGGCATGATGACCGCGTAGGCTAGCGGAAACACCGCGAACAGCCCGCCGCCGCCGAGCACCAGCCAGGTCTCATTGCCGTCCCACACGGGGGCGACGGAGTTCATCATCACCGCCCGGTCGTCCGGCCGCCGCTCCACCGCGAACAGGATGCCGAGGCCGAGATCGAAGCCGTCGAGCACGACATAGGCCAGCACTGCGAAGCCGATCAGCGCGGCCCAGATCAGCGGCAGGTCGAGGAACGGCAGCGTGAACATGCGCGCTACTCCGCCGGCCGCGGATCGCCGAGCGTATGCGCCGCCGGCGGCCCCGGGGTGATGCCGGCGCTGTGCATCGGCACGCCCGGATGCGGCCCGCGCTCCGCCGGCACCGGCGGCTTCGCGACCAGCGCGAGCAGATAGGCGAAGCCGGCGCCGTAGACGATGAGATAGACGATGGCGAAGGCGGCGAGCGACGTGGCGACGCCCGGCAGCGCGATCGGCGAGACGCTGTCCGCGGTGCGCAGATGGCCGTACACCGTGAACGGCTGCCGCCCCACCTCCGTCACCACCCAGCCGGCGAGCAGGGCCACGAAACCGGCGGGCGCCATCACCACGGCGATGCGCTGCAACCAGCGCGCGTGAAACAGCCGCCCACCCCGCCGCAGCACCAGGCTTGCGATGCCGAGCGCCGCCATTAGGAAGCCGAGGCCGACCATGATGCGGAAGGCCCAGAACACCACCGGCGAATACGGCCGGTCCGCCGGCGGGAAGGATTTGAGGCCGCGCACCTCGCCGTTCCATTGGTGCGTCAGGATCAGGCTGCCGAGATGCGGCACGGCCAGCTCGAACTCGGTGCGCTCGTGCTGCATGTCGGGCCAGCCGAACAGGATCAGCGGCGCCGCGTTCGTGGTATCCCAGTCGCCTTCCAGCGCCGCCACCTTCGCCGGCTGGTAGTGCAGCGTGTTCAGCCCGTGCATGTCGCCCATGACGATCTGTGCCGGCGCGACGATGGCCGCCATCCACATCGCCATCGAGAACATGGTGCGCGCCGCGACATTGCCGCGGTCGCGCAGCAGGTGCCAGGCGCCGACCGCGCCGACGAAGAACGCGACGCTGAGATACGCCGCCAGCACCATATGCGGCAGGCGGACGAAGAACGACGGGTTGAAGATCACGGCAATCCAGTCGGTCGGGATGAAGCGGCCGGCGGCGTCGATGCGGAAGCCCTGCGGCGTCTGCATCCAGGAATTGGCCGACAGGATCCAGAACGCGCTCATCAGCGTGCCAAGGGCGACGATGCAGGTCGCGCAGAAGTGCAGTGCCGGCCCGACGCGCCGAAGCCCGAACAGCATGATGCCGAGGAAGCCGGATTCCAGGAAAAAGGCGGTCAGCACCTCGTAGCCCATCAGCGGGCCGAGCACCGGGCCGGCCTTGTCGGCGAACGCGCTCCAGTTGGTGCCGAACTCGTAGGACATGACCACGCCGGACACCACGCCCATGCCGAACACCAGCGCGAACGCCTTCACCCAGTACTGGAACAGGTCCTGATAGACCTGCCGCCCGGTGCGCAGCCACAGCCCTTCCAGCACGGCGAGGTAGCTCGCCAGCCCGATGGAGAAGGCGGGCAGCACGATGTGAAAGCCGATGGTGAAGGCGAATTGCGCCCGCGCCAGGAACACGGCATCGGTCATGGGGCCTCGCAGCGTCAGGTCGGCTCGGCAGACACGCCTGATGTTTCGCGCGGTTCCATTGCCGCAATCCCCCGCCCGCCGCAATCCTGCGCCGCGTCTCAGGCAGCGCGGCGGCGTGCCACCCCGGTGATCTCCTGCCGCCGCGCGAGGCTGCGCAGGCCGACGATCTGGCGCAGATTGCCTTCCACCAGATGCACCATCTCGGCCGGCATCGCCTGCATGGCGATTTCCACGTGCAGCTCCTCGCCTTCGCGCCGCGCCTCGATGCTGTCGGGCGTCAGGTCGCGGCGGGCGAACGGCACCAGCAGGCGCGGCAGCAGGCCGGGCGCGGCCTCCGCGACCAGGGTGAAACGGACGGCGGCGTGCAGACCCACCAGGGTCCAGGGTTCATGCGACATGGAAAAAACAGGCTCCGGAATCGGCGATCGGGTACAGGCGCGCGGGGCGTCCCGGCTGCGTCAGGCAGCCGGGCGGCTAATTCGCGCGATGCCGATGCGGAGCGTCATGCGCCGACCATAGCCGCTCAGCGGGCGGCTGACCAGTCCCATTGCGGAACCTTGCCGACGGGGATGCGCCCGACGCGCAGGACGCCATCCTCCAGCGCCACCGGCAGATCGACCTGCGGGATGCCGCCGCCCTCCGGCGTGCGGGCCATCAGCGCCAGCACCGCGCGGATCGCCTGCGCCGCCTGCGGCGTCACCACATGGCCCGCGGCCAGCGCCGACAGCGCCGCGTCATAGCCGACCACGCGCAGCGTCGCGGTGCCGGTCGGCTGCAATCCGGCATCAAGCCCGATCGCCGCCGTCCCGGTGACGCCGAGCGGCCCCCAGCCGAGCGCCATGTCCTGCACCCGCAGCATCCCGCCAGCATGCTGCCAGGCGGCCAGCCGCGCCTGCGGGTCACCCCCCGGCGGCGGCAGCGCGCCGTCCAGCGCCGCGGTGACGGTGACGGAGGCGATATGCCCGCCCAGCGCCGGCTGCGGCGCCGGGGGCGGCGGCAGCGTGATCGCCTCGCCCGACAATTCCAGCGTCAGCGCCTCGCGCCCGGGCTGCGCCTGGCCGTCCAGCAGCCCGATCGTCATGCCCTCGGCAGGTGCGGTGAAGCGGAGCTGATGGCCGCTCAGCCGCACCGGCTCGGGCGTCGCCAGCGGCACATCGATGCCGAGCTGGTCGGCCGTGAAGGGCAAGGCGGGGCCGCCGAACGCCCGCAGCGACTGCGTCCCCTCCAGCCGCAGCGTCAGCAGGTCGGGCGACAGCGGAGAGATGTGCAGCACCACGCGCCCGGCGCGGTATTCGGCGCCGCCCGGCAGCACCTCGGGCCCCGCGCGCAGGGTGACGCCGTCCAGCACCAGCTCGGCCGCCAGCGGCCAGCCGGCGCGGTGGCGACCGGCCGCCTGCACCGTCCAGCCCTGCGCCTGCGCGTCCGCCGCCCAGGCATCGAACCCGGCCGCCAGCCGTCCGACCGTCCAGAACCACAGCGCGAAGGACCCGCCGCCGAGCAGGACCAGCAGGGCGAGCAGAACGACCAGGGGGCGACGCATCGCCCCGGTATAGGCCGCCCGGGCGGCGGCGGAAATGTCGGCCGGCGGCATGGTCCAAATGCATCATGCCGCGGGCCGCAAACCGCTTGCCGCGCCGGGCCGGGCGGCGGGACGATGTTGCGCAATACGGATGCTTTTGTTGTGGCACCTACCGTCCCATGCTCGACGAGACCCTGGTGCGGCTGACCGGACTGATCGAGGACGCCGCCCTCGATGAGGGGCGCTGGCCCGAGGTGCTGGAGCGCACGGCGGCGTGGCTCGGCGCGGCCAATGCGTCGATGGTCCGCCACGACCATGTGAGCGGGCTCGCCCTCGGCCTGTCGGTCGGCCTGGACCCGGCGGCGCAATCGGCGTTCGTCGACTATTACTCGGCGCGCAACGTGCTGCGCCAGCACAGCGAAATCGACCTCGCCTACGGGCGCCA
>JAKAZX010000386.1 GCA_021826485.1 Pseudomonadota bacterium
CGTGGATCTGACGGTCGCCGGTGCCCTGCCGGACGTGACGATGACCGGCGCCGCCGGCGGCGCGACCACGCTTGCGGTCTTGTCCGCGACGTTCACGATCACCAGCGCCGCCGTGCTGGCCGCCGACGTGGCACTGATCGACGCGGGCGGCGCCGACGGCTTCGCGAACACGCACTACACTTTCACCTTCGCCAACGGCCCCGGCGGCGTGACGCAGAGCTTCACCCTGGCCGCCGCGCTGGCGCCGCTCGACCTGGCAGGCGGGTCGAGCCTGACGATCCTCGGCAATGGCGACACGCTGAGCGGCGGCGGCGCCGTGCGCGGGTTCGTGGTGCAGAGCGGCAGCGTGGTCATCGACGATCTGACGCTCGCCGGCATGGCGGCTGTCGGCGGTGCAGGATCGGCCGGCGCTTCCGGCGGCGGCGGTGGTGGCGCGGGCCTCGGGGGCGCATTGTTCGTCGGGTCCGGCGCCGATGTGAACCTGAGCGCGGTGAATTTCAGGGGCGATCGCGCGACCGGCGGCGTGGGCGGGTTTGGCGGCGCCGGCGCGGTCAGCGGCGCCGGCGGCGCGGGGACGGACGGCGTCGGCACGGGTGGTGCGGGCGGCTCCGGCAAGGGGGGCGCGGGCGGCGGTCTCGGCGGGTTCGGCGGCGGTTCCGGCGCCGCGCCCTCTGGCGGAGGGGGCGGCGGGCTGGGCGCGGGCGGGGACGTGTTCGTCGCGGCGGGCGGAACGCTGTCGATCGGTGGCGGCACGCTCGGACTCGGGGTCGTTCAGGGCGGCGCCGGTGGCACGCCTGGCGGCGGCAGCGGCGATGCCTTCGGCAGCGGCCTGTTCCTCCAGGGCAACAACACGGTCACGCTGGACCCCGCATCCGGCACGACGCTGACGCTCGCCGGCGCGATTGCCGACCAGGGCGGCGCGGGCGGCACCGGTACGAATGCCGGCGCCGCCGGCCTGCTGGCGGACGGGACCGGCAGTGTCGTGCTGGCGGTGGCGGCGAGCATCACCGGCGGCATCACGCTGGACAGCGGCACGCTGATCCTCGACCGCGCGGCGCTGAGCGGCAGCGCCACGACGCTGGCCCTGGCGCAGACCATCGACGCCTTCCACGGCGGCGCCGACGTGATGCTGCCCGGCCTGCCCTTCGTCGCGGGCGGCGCGTCCGTGAGCGTGCCGGGCGGCACGCTGATCGCGGTCGTTTCCGGCGCCACCACGGTCGATCTGCCGTTCGCGGGCGTCTCCGGCGAAGGGTTCACCCTGACCGGCACGGCCGGCGGCGCCACCACGCTCGGCGTTGCCAACACCTTCACCATCAGCAGCGAGTCCGCCTGGGACGCGCTGATGCGCACGATCGACATGGGCGGCGCGCTGGCCGGCGCCGGGGCGTCGTTCACCGTCGATCTGGCCGCCGGCTTCATCGAGACCGCCGACCCGCTGGCGATCAACCTGGCGGCCGGCGAGAGCCTGACGATCCTTGGCCACGGCAACACGCTGAACGGTGGCGGCAGCTTCGACGGCCTGCTGGTCAATGCCGGCACCGTGGCGATCGACGCGCTCACGCTCGCGGACATGACGGCGCGCGGTGCGGCCGGCCAGCCCTGGTATCCGGTCACCGCCGGCGCGCCGCATGGCGGCGGGGGCGGCGGCGGGGCGGGGCTGGGCGGCGCGCTGTTCGTCGCCGCGCCAGCCTCGGTCACGCTGACCGATGTGACCTTCTCGGCGGATGGCGCCTCGGGCGGTGCCGGCGGCAGCATCCCGCCCGCCGGCGTGCTGCCGGTCGGTTCACCGGCCGGCGGCCCGGGCGGCCCGTCGAGCCTGCAAGGCAACTTCACGGCCGGAATTGGCGGCTCGCCCGCCACCGGCGGCGACGGCAACGGCGCGGGCGGCCGCAATGGCAACTACAGCAATGCCAGCACCGGCGAGGGCGGCGGCATCGGTCCCACGCACTGGGGCGCCGGCGCCGGCAACCTCGGCGCCAGCGGCGGTTTCGGCGGCGGTGGCGGCGGGCTGGGCGCGGGCGGCGACATCTTCGTGCAGCAGGGGGCGACGCTCGCGATCGACGGCGGATCGCTGGGCGCCGGCACGGTCACCGGCGGGAACGGTCCCGATGGCGGCGGCAACGGCGATGCCTATGGCGGCGGATTGTTCATCCAGGGCAACCAGACGGTCACGCTCGATCCGGCAAGCGGCGACACGCTGACCATCGCCGGCGGCATCGCGGATCAACTGGGATCGGTCGGCACGGTCACCTACGGCGCCGGCGGCACCGCCAACGACAATGACCGGGCCGGTCTGGCGATCGGCAGCGGCGGCACCGTCATCCTGTCGGGGTCCAACAGCTTCGCCGGCAACATCGCGGTCGATGGCGGCACGCTGGCGCTTGACGCGACCAACGCCGGCGGCGTCGATGTCGCCGCGTTCGGTTCGGCGAACGTCAACGTCAACAGCGGCGTGCTGCAACTCAACGCCGCCGACGCGGCCGGCGGCAAGGCGCTCAATGTCGGTCCCGGCGGCACGCTGGAACTGAACGCCGCGAACGCCACGGACAACGCGACGATCAACGTCGATGGCGGGACGCTGGTGATCAACGCCGCCGGCGCGCTCGGCAGCAGCACCGTGGTCTTCCAGGGCGGGGTTCTCGTCGTCAATGCGGCGGTTCCGGCCGGCACCGGGTTCTCCTTCACCGACGGATTCGCGCAGACGCTCGAACTCGGCAGCGCCGGCCTGCCGTTTGCCGGGACGGTCTTCGGCTTCTACCCGCATCTCCCGTTCGGGGCGACCACGCCCGACACGCTGCTGCTGCCGCTGTCCTACGACCCGTCCGGCTCGGCATCCCTGGACATGAGCACGTCCGGCGGGTTCCTGGCGGTTTCCACCCTGACGGTGACCGAGGACGGCACGTCGAGCACCCTGGCGCTCAACGTGTTCGGCTCCGGCGACCCCAATTCCACGCTGCTTGGCCCGGTCGTGTCGGCGTTCGGCAGCCTGACCATGGTGACGCTGGCGCCGCTGACCACGTTCGACATCAGCACCGCCGCGCAACTGCAAGTCGATCTGCGCGCGATCGACGCCGGTGACGGCAATGCCTTCGCCAACACGCACTACGTGTTCAACATCACGGCGGCGTCGATCGGCCCGGTCGGCGTGCTGGATGCGATCAACCTCGACGCCGGGTCCAGCCTGACGATCAACGGCAACGGCGGCACGCTGGACGGCGGCGGGACCGATCGTGGCCTGTTCGTCTATGGCGGCACCGTCACCGTCGAGAACCTGACGCTCGCCGACATGAAGGCGGTCGGCGGCGCGGGCGGCAACGGCGCGGTGGCGGGCGGCGGCGGCGCGGGGCTGGGCGGCGGGCTGTTCGTGGCGTCCGGCGCCTCGGTCGTTCTGTCCAACGTCGCGTTCGCGGGCGACGGCGCGACCGGCGGCGCGGGCGGTCGGTTCAGATCGGCCGGCGGCACCGGCTACAGCGGCTTTGGCGGCGGCGGCGGGATGGGCGGGGATGGCGGCAACGGGTCGTCCGCCGTCGTCGGCGGGGCGACCGCAGTTGACGGCAGCGGCGGCGGCCTCGGCGCCGGGGCAGGTCCCGGCAAGCCGGGGATCGTCCCCGGGGTGCTCGGCGGCGGAGCCGCCTGGCCGGGTGGCGGCATAGCCTTCGTCGCCGGCGCCTCCGGCGGCGGCGGCGGCCAGTCGGCTGCCACCAGCGGCGCGCGCCAGGCGGGCGGCGGGGGCGGGATCGGCGGTCTTTCCCAACTCTCCGGCACGGGCCACCCGAGCGGCGGCTTCGGCGGCGGTGGCGGCGGGTTTTCGCAGGTTCAGGCCACCGGCGCCGGCGGCGGCGGCGGGTTCGGCGGCGGCGGCGGCGCGGGGCCGGGCGGTGGCGGGCCG
>JAKAZX010000387.1 GCA_021826485.1 Pseudomonadota bacterium
GTTCCTGATGCACTGAGCGGCGGCCCGTAAGGCCGGCGTAAGCGGGGCCGACCATCCTCCGCCGCGTCACTGACGCCGAACGGAGTCGCCATGCGCCGCCTGATGCTGCCGTCCGCCCTTGCCGCCCTGCTGCTGCTCGCCGCCGGCCCCGCCGCGTTGGCCGAGGAATCCTGCACCCTCGCCGGCCCGATGATGAGCAAGGAGGCGATGACGAAAAGCCTCCAGGACCGCGGCTATATCAAAATCCGCAGCCTCGCCGCGCATAACGGCTGCTACGAGGCCAAGGGTTTCGATGCCAAGGGCAAGCGGTTCGAGCTGGAGCTGAACGGCGCCACCGGCGCGATCGTCAATGCCGAATAGCCGCCGGCTGCCGGCGGAACGCTTCGTCTGGGACGGGGTGGTGCGGCTGTTCCACTGGAGCACGGCGGGGCTGGTCGCCATCGCCTTCGTCATCGACAACCGCGCCGTCCACGAGGCGGCCGGGCTGACCGTGCTGCCGATCGTCGCGCTCCGCATCCTGTGGGGCTTCGCCGGCCCGGTGCATGCGCGGTTCAGCGATTTCGTCAAGCCGCCCGGCGCCGTCATCGCCTATCTGCGCGCGATGGCGGCGGGGCGCCCGCCGCGCCATCTCGGCCACAACCCGGCGGGCGGCGCGATGGTGCTGGCGCTGCTGGCGCTGCTGCTGCTGACCGCCGGCACCGGCTGGGCGAGCGAGACCGATCCGGGGTTCGGCGTCCAGTGGCTGTCCGACCTGCACGCGCTGCTGGCCAATCTGCTGCTGCTGGCGGTCGGGGTGCACGTGGTCGGCGTGCTGCTCTCAAGCTGGCTGCACCGGGAGAATCTGGTCGGCAGCATGATCAGCGGCCGCAAGCGGGCCGGCCGCGACGGTGCCGAGCCGCAGCACGAACACGGCGCCGCCGCCGTCGCGCGGCTCGACCCCGGCTGACCCGCCATGCGCGGCGGCGACGCCGGCGACGATCGCGAGCCCCAGCCCGGCGCCGCCGGGGCGGCGGCTGTGGAAGCGGCCGAACACCGCGGCGCGCTCCGCCGCCGGCACGCCGGGGCCACGGTCGCTGACCGTGAGCGTCGCCGGGGCGGCCAGCGCCACCGTGACGGTGCTGCCGGCCGGCGCGTGGGCGATCGCGTTGTCGATCAGGTTGGCGAGCGCCATCTCCAGCGCCGCCGCGTTGCCGCGCACGTCCGGCAGCGCGGGCGCGTCGGCCAGTTCCAGCTCCACCCCGCGCCGCACCGCCAGCGGCGCCAGCGCGGCGAGCGCCGCGGCGGCGACGGCGCGCAGATCGACCGGCGCCGAGACATCCAGCGGCAGCCCGTCCAGCCGCGACATCGCCAGCATCTGCGCCACCAGCCGCCCCAGCCGGTCGGCATCGCCGTGCAGCGCGTCATGCGCCGCGCCGGCGGGCAGCGCGTCGATCCGCGCCGTCAGCACCGCGAGCGGGGTGCGCAGCGCGTGCGCCGCCTCGCCGGCGAAGCGGCGCTGCGCATCCAGCGCGCGTTCCAGCCGCGCCAGCGCCGCGTTGACCGCGCCGACCAGCGGCGCCAGTTCCAGCGGCAGCCCCGCCGCCGGCAGGCGCACGCCGGGCACGGCCGGGCCGATGCGCCGCGCCGCCGCCGACGCCTCCCGCAGCGGGCGCAGACCGTGGCGGAGCGTCAGCACCCCGATCGTGACCGTCGCCGCGCCGATCGGCACCAGCAGCCAGACCGCGCTCAGCAGGAATTCGCGCAGCAGGCTTTCCACCAGCGCCTCCTGCTGCTCGTGCGCCTGGGCGACCGCGACGCGCCATTTGCCGCGCGCGATCAGTACGCCCAGCAGCCCGTCCGGAAAACTGGCGGAGGGCGGGGCGCGGAAGAAGCCGGCGGCGGGCGGGCGCGGCAGGAACGGTTGCAGCGCCGCCGCCGCGGCGGGCGAGGACGCCAGCAGCGGCCGGCCGGCGGCATCGCAGACGATGTACAGGCTTTCCCCGTCCGACTCCGCGAACGCCGCCGCCAGCTCCTCCGGCAGCCGCAGCACCGGGCGGCCGGCGGCATCGGTTGCGATCTGGTCGGCGACCAGGCGCGCCTGGCTCTGCAGCGCCGCGTCGTCGAGCGAGCGGATGGTGGCGAGCGTCCGCCACGCGACGCCGCCGGCCGCCAGCAGCACGCCAAGCGTCATCACCGCGGCGAGCCGCCAGCCGAGCCGCGTCGCGAGCCGCCAGGAGCGCACCGGCGCGGTCATTCGCCGGTGAGCATGTAGCCGACGCCGCGCAGGGTGTGGATGCGCACGCTCGCCCCGGCATCCTGCAACCGCCGGCGCAGCCGGTGGACGGCGACCTCGACCGCGTTCGTGCCGGTCGGCGTGTCGAAGCCGTACAGCCCCTGCTCGATCGCCTCGCGCGGCACCACGCGGCCGGTGCGGCGCAGCAGCATCTCCAGCAGCGAGGTCTCGCGCGCCGTCAGCGGCAGCGCCGCATCGCCGGCTGCGGCCTGCCGGGTGACGGTGTCGAGCGCGAGGTTGCCCGCCTCCAGCCGCACCCCCAGCGCCGCGTTCGGCCGCCGCAGCAGGGCGCGCACGCGCGACACCAGCTCGGGCATGTGGAACGGCTTGACCAGATAGTCGTCCGCCCCGGCATCGAGGCCGCCGACGCGATCCTCCGGCGCGTCGCGCGCGGTCAGGATCAGCACCGGCAGCGCATCGCCGCCGCGACGCAGCCGCGCCAGCAGCGTCATGCCGTCGCCGTCGGACAGGCCAAGATCGAGAATCGCCGCGTCATAGCTGGCGACGCGCAGGCAATCATCGGCCGCGCGCAGGCCATCCGCGGCGTCCACCGCGAAGCCGGCGCGTTGCAGCGCCGCGCCGATCAGCGCGGCGAGTGCGGCCTCGTCCTCCACCACCAGCAGACGCATCCGCGCATTCTCCGCCTGCCGGCTTGCAGGACGCTTACGGCGCGGTCAGCCACGCTCGCGCATCAGCCGCGCCTTGTCGCGCTGCCAGTCGCGCGCGGCGATGGCGTGGCGCTTGTCCGCCTTGTTGCGGCCCTCGCCGAGGCCGAGCAGCACCTTCGCCCGGCCGCGGTCGTTGAAATGGATCTGCAGCGGCACCAGCGTCTGCCCGGCGCGCGCGATCGCACCCACCAGATGGTTGATCTGCTTGCGCTTCAGCAGCAGCTTGCGCGGCGCCCGCGGTTCGAAGCGCGACAGCACGCCGCCCTGCCATTCGGGGATGTAGCAGTTGAACAGAAACATCTCCCCTTCCCGCTCGCCCGCCCACGCCTCGGTCAGCGTGGCGCGGCCGGCGCGCAGGCTTTTCACCTCCGGCCCCTTCAGCACGATGCCGGCCTCGATGGTTTCCTTGATCGCATAGTCGAACCGCGCCTTGCGGTTCTGCGCCGCGACGCCGTGCGAGATCAGGCTGGACTTGCGGCGCCGGTCGGCCATGCCATGCTCAGTTCAGCAGCCCGGTTTCGACCATCGCCGCGCGTACGCGCGCCTGCGTCGCTTCACTGCACGGGGCGAGCGGCAGGCGGCAGTTGGCGCTGGTGTGGCCGAGCAGGGAGGCCGCGTATTTCACCGGGCCGGGGCTGGTTTCCACGAACAGCGCATCGTGCAGCGGCACCAGCCGCGCCTGGATGCGCATCGCCTCGGCGACGTGGCCGTCCTGCCAGGCGCGGTGCATGCTGCTGCACAGGCGCGGCGCGACATTGCCGGTGACACTGATGCAGCCGACGCCGCCGGCGGCGAGGAACGCGAGCGCGGTATGATCCTCTCCCGACAACTGGCAGAAGCCCTCGCCGCAGGCGCGTGTGGTGTGCAGCGGGCGGGCGAGGTTGGCGGTGGCGTCCTTGACACCGACGATGTTGCGGTGCCGGGCCAGCCGCGCCATCGTTTCCACG
>JAKAZX010000026.1 GCA_021826485.1 Pseudomonadota bacterium
GTAGGCCTGGGCGGCGAACTGGTCCGGATCGCGCCCGTATTTGCCGCGGAACGCCGCCACGAAGGCCTGGTTGGCGGGGTCCTGCTTGCCGATGAACCAGGGACTGCCGACGATCAGCCCGTCGGCGGCCGCACCGGCGATCTGGCCGAGCTTGGGCGAGTTCGAGCCGTTGCCGCCGATGAACAGCGTCTCCGGCCCGAAGCCGAGCTGGCGGGCCTGCAGCAGCACGCCGGAAACCGGCTCGACCAGCGCGGAGATGCCCACCGCATCCGGTTTCAGCGACCTGATCTTGGTGAGCTGGGCGGAGAAGTCGGTATCCCGGCTGGCGAAGCTCTCGGTCGTGAGCAGCGTGAGGCCGGCCCCGGTCGCCGCGGTCTTCATCACCTCGAAGCCGGATTTCGAGAAGGCGTCGTCGTCCGCATACATGAGGGCGATCGATTTCACCCCGCGGGCGACCGCCTTGCGCATTGTCACCGGGATCACGTCCGCCTCCGGCAGGGCGGTGCGGAAGATGAACGGCCCGATATCGGTGATGCCGTTGGCGGTGGTCGAGGTGCCGATGGTCGGAATGCCGCGCCCGTTGGCCACCGGCCCCATCGCGAACATCTCGTTCGAAAGGGTCGGGCCGATGATCGCGGCGACCCGGTCGCGGCCGATCAGCTTGCGCGCGGCATTGATCGCGCCATCCTTGCTGCCCCCGGAATCCTCGACCGTAAGGGCGATGCGGGGACCCTTGGCATTCACCTCGGCCAGCGCGAGTTCGACGCCGGCCCGGATGGCGGTACCATAGGCGGCATTCGGCCCGCTCAGGATGGCGACGAGGCCGACCGGCACCGGCGGCGCGTCCTCCGCCCTCGCCCCGCCGGCCTGTGCCGCAGCGGCCAGCAACCCCGCCGCCGCGATGCCGAACTCCCTGCGCTTCATCCCGTCCCTCCGCCCCCCGAGCGTCCCTGATGCAGACTCGCCGCCTGCGGTGCAAGCCTGAACCCTTGCGCGGCAGCAGCGCGCTTGTCATGCACGCGGCATGACCCAGCACCTGCGCGTCACCACCTGGAACATCAATTCGCTGCGGCTGCGCCTGCCGCTGCTGTCCCGGCTGGTTGCGGCCCTCGACCCCGACGTGATCTGCCTGCAGGAAACCAAGGTGCCGGACGAGCTGTTCCCGGCCGAAGGTCCGCCGGCGCTCGGCTATCCCTACGTCGCCCGGCGCGGCATGAAGGGCTATAACGGGGTCGCGATCCTGTCCCGCCGGCCGCTCGTTCCGCTCGATACTGCACCGGACTGGTGCGCCAAGGGCGATTGCCGGCATATCGCGGCGATGCTGGACCTGCCCGGCGGCCCGCTGGAACTGCATAATTTCTATGTCCCTGCCGGCGGCGACATCCCGGACCGGACGGAGAACCCGAAATTCGGCCACAAGCTGGATTTCGTGGCCGAGGCGACGGCGTGGTTCGCCGCCCGCCCGTCACTGCGGCGCAGCATGCTGGTGGGCGACCTGAACATCGCCCCGCTGGAGAACGATGTCTGGAGCCACAAGCAGTTGCTGACCGTGGTCAGCCACACCCCGCCGGAAACGGCGGGCCTGCTGGCGTGGCAGCGCACCTGCTTCATCGACGCGGTGCGCCATTTCGTGCCGGAGGACAGCAAGCTGTTTACCTGGTGGTCCTACCGCAACCGCGACTGGCGCGCCTCCGACCGCGGGCGGCGGCTGGACCATGTCTGGGTCACCCCCGACCTTGCCGGCACGCTGCGCGGCCAGACGGTGCTGAAGGACGCGCGCGACTGGCCGACCGGTTCGGACCATGTGCCGGTCTGCGTCGAACTGGACGTGTAGCGGAAGGGCCGGTCAGAGTCCGAGCTTGAGGCGGGCACCGATCTCGCCGATCAGGCCGCGGCGGAAGGCCAGCACGCAGGCGACGAAGATCGCGCCCTGCGTCACCGTCACCCAGTCGCCGAACGGCGCCAGATAGGTTTCCAGCGACCCGAACAGCAGCGCGCCGACCACCGGCCCGAACACCGTGCCGATGCCGCCGATCAGCGTCATCAGCACGACCTCGCCCGACATCTGCGAATGCACATCGGTCAATGTCGCGATGCCGAACACCTGCGACTTGGCGGCGCCGGCGACGCCGGCGAGGGCGGCCGAGAGAACGAAAGCGAGCAGCTTGTAGTCATCGACGCGATAGCCGAGCGAAATGGCGCGCGGCTCATTCTCCCGGATCGCCTGCAGCACCTGGCCGAACGGGGAATGGATGATGCGGTGGATCAGCAGGAACCCGCCGAGGAATATTGCGGCGATGATCCAGTAGAGCGACATGTCCTGCTGCGTCGAGATGATGCCGAACAGCGGCGAGCGCGGCACCTGCTGGATGCCGTCCTCGCCGCCGGTGAACGGCGCTTCCAGGCAGAAGAAATACACCATCTCGGCAAGCGCGAGGGTGATCATCGCGAAATAGATGCCCTGGCGCCGGATGGCGAGCCAGCCGAACACCAGCCCCAGCGCGCCGCCGCACAGCCCGCCGAGGATGATCGCCGCCTCGGCATCCAGGCCCCAGTATTTCGCCGTCCAGGCCGCGATGTAGCTGCCCATGCCGAAATACGCGGCATGGCCGAACGACAGCAGCCCGACATAGCCGGGCAACAGGTTGAACGCGCAGGCGAACAGCGCCAGGCACAGCACTTTCATCAGAAAGACGGGGTACAGCACCGCCGGGCCGACGATGATGAATGCCACCATCACGACCATCGCAGTCGCCTGCGCCCGGGAGAAGCCGAGGCTCATCGTGTGCCCGTCCTGTCGGCGCCGCGGATCGTGCGCACCCGTTCAGCTCTTGACGAAATAGCAGCCGCCCTCGCTCAACGGCCGCCAGGCCTGATCAGCGGGAGTGGTCTGCGCCAGCTTGTAGTAATCCCATGGGCCGTGGCTTTCGGCGGGGGTCTTCACCTCGAACAGATAGCTCGGCACGATCAGCAGCCCGTCCTCGCGGATATGCGCCTTGCCGAAGCAGTCGTCGTCGGTGGGCATCGCCTTCATACGGTTGACGATCGCGGTGCCGCTGCGCTTCGCCTCGGCGACGCCGATCGCCGACACGGCCTTCAGGAAATGCAGCGTCGCGGCATAGCAGCCGGCATGGATCATGTTCGGCCAGTTGTCGGGCGTCTTGGGCCGCACGCGGGCGGTGAAGGCCCGTGTGCGGTCGTTCAGGTCCCAGTAGAAGCTTTCCGTCAGTGTCAGGCCCTGGGCGGTCGGCAGGCCGAGCGCATGCACGTCGGTGATGAACATCAGCAGCGCCGCGATGCGCGTCTTCAGGCCGAACTCCTTGGCCTGCTTGATGCTGTTCACGGTGTCCGCGCCGGCATTGCACAGGCCGAGCACTTTCGCGCCGCTCGCCTGCGCCTGCAGCAGGAAGGCAGAGAAATCCGACGTGCCCGGGAACGGATAGGCGGAGGCGCCGAGCACCTTGCCGCCCGCCTTCTCGATGAAGGACGTGGCATCGCGCTGCAACTGATGGCCGAACACGTAGTCGGCGGTCAGGAAATACCACGAATCGCCGCCTGCGCGCACGGTCGCGCCGCCGGTCGATTTGGCGAGCATGTAGGTGTCGTAGGACCAGTGGACGATCGACGGCGCGCATTGCTTGCCCGTCAGATCCGCGGTCGCCGCACCGATATTGAGATAGGCCTTGTCCTTCTCCTTGGCCACCGCCGCCACCGCAAGCCCGACCGAGGATGTCGGCACGTCGAGGATCATGTCCACGCCGTCGCGGTCATACCATTGCCGCGCGATGCCGGCGCCGAGATCGGGCTTGTTCTGGTGATCGGCCGCGATCACGTCCACATCGAAGCCGTGCGCCCCGAATTCCTGGACCGCCTGGCGCGCGCAGATCGCCGAGGTGGCGCCGCCGGTGTTGCGATACGGACCGGACAGGTCGTTCAGCACGCCGATGCGGATTTTCGCCGTCTGCGCGCGCGCCCGCTTGACGTTCAGCGCCGCGAGGGCGGCTCCGCCGCCGAGCAGCAGCCGCCGTGAAACCGCCATCGCCCCCTCCCCTCAGCTCTTGACCAGCGGGCAGCCGCCTTCCGCCAGCGGGCGGAACGCCTCGCTCGCGGGGATCGTCGCGCGCAGCGTGTAGTAGTCCCAGGGCTTCTTGCTCTCGCTCGGCTTCTTGACCTGGAACAGATAGGCGTCGTGCAGTTTGCGCCCGTCCTCGCGGATCGTGCCCTTGCCGAAGCAGTCATCGTCGGTCGGCATCGCCTTCATGCGCGCGACCGTCGCCGCACCGTCCTTCTTGGCCTCCGCGACGCCCATCGCCTGCGCCACTTTCAGATAGGCCAGGGCGGCGGAGTAGTCGCCGGCCTGCCCCATGCCCGCGCGCACGTTCGGCGCCTTCGCCCACAGCCGGTCCGAGAACGCACGCGTCCGATCGTTCAGGTCCCAGTAGAACGGCGAGGAGACCACGAGACCTTCCGCCGTGGCCAGCCCCATGCTGTGCACGTCGGAGATGAACACGAGCAGGCCGGCGAGCGTCTGGGTGATGCCGAACTCCTTGGCCTGCTTGATGCTGTTGATGGTGTCCGCCCCGGCATTGGCGAAGGCGACCACCTTGGCGCCGCTCGACTGGGCCTGGAGCAGGAAGCTGGAAAAGTCGCTGGTGCCCGGGAACGGGTAGGGTGCCGCCCCCACCACCTTGCCGCCGGCGCTGGTGACGAACTGGCTGGTGTCACGCTGCAGAGCATGGCCGAACGCATAATCGGCGGTGATGAAATACCAGGACGTGCCGCCGGCCTTGACCAGCGCGCTGCCGGTCGCGTGCGCCAGCATCCAGGTGTCGTACGCCCAGTGGATGGTGTTGGCGTTGCAGGCCTTGCCGGTGAGATCCGAGGTTCCCGGATTGCTCGGCAGGAACACCTTGTTCTTTTCCTTGGCGACGCCCGCGATCGCCAGCGCGACGCCGGAATTCGGCACGTCGAGGATGACATCGACGCCGTCGCGGTCGAACCACTGGCGGGCAATGCCGGCGCCGACATCGGGCTTGTTCTGATGGTCGGCCTGGATGACTTCGACGGTCATGCCCTTCGCGGCGGCGCCGAAATCGGCGACGGCGAGCCGGGCGCAATCGGTTGCGAGCGGCCCGCCGATGTCCTTGTACGGTCCCGACAGGTCGGTCAGCACGCCGAATTTCAGCACCGGCGCATCGGCGCGCGCGCGTCGCAGCGGCAGTGCGGCCGATGCCGCAGCGGCAGCCATGATCTGGCGGCGGGTGATGTTCATGCTGTGTCCCCTTTCGAGCGCAACCCGGTCAAACCCCAAGGTATTCGTGAAGCTTCGTCATGTTGGCAGCGAGTTCCGCGTTGTGGATCATGTCCACCACGCGACCGTTCTCGACCACGTAGTGGCGATCGGCGACCGTCGCGGCGAACCGGAAATTCTGCTCCACCAGCAGGACGGTGAAGCCGCGCGCCTTGATCTCCCGGATGGTGCGGCCGATCTGCTGCACGATCACCGGCGCCAGTCCCTCGGTCGGCTCGTCGAGCATCAGCAGCCGCGCCCCGGTGCGCAGGATGCGGGCGATCGCCAGCATCTGCTGCTCGCCCCCGGACAGTCTTGTGCCCTGGCTGCGCGCGCGTTCCTTCAGGTTGGGAAACAGCGTGTAGAGCGTGGCGATATCCAGGCCGCCCGGCGCGATCACCGGCGGCAGCGTCAGGTTCTCGGCGACCGACAGGGACGCGAAGATGCCGCGCTCCTCCGGACACAGGGCGATGCCGGCGCGGGCGATCGCGTCGGGGCGGCGCTGCGCCATCTCGGTGCCGCGATACAGGATGCTGCCGGTGCGGCGCGTGACCAGGCCGATGATCGACTTGAGGGTGGTGGTCTTGCCGGCGCCGTTGCGGCCCAGCAGCGTGACCACCTCACCCTCCGACACGTCGAAATCGACGCCGTGCAGGATATGGCTTTCGCCGTACCAGGCATTCAGGTCGCGCACCTTCAGCATCGGCGCGGCCTCAGACATGCGCAACGCTCCCGGCTTCGCTGCCGAGATAGGCGGCGATCACCTCCTCGTTGCGCGACACGGTGGCGTAGTCGCCCTCCGCCAGGATGCGGCCGCGGGTGAGCACGGTGATGCGGTCGCACAGGCCTTCCACGACCGAGAGATTGTGCTCCACCATCAGGATCGTGCGGCCCTGCCGCACCCGGCGGATCAGCGCGACGATGCGGTCCACGTCGGCATGGGTCATGCCGGCGGTGGGTTCGTCGAGCAGCAGCATTTCCGGTTCGAGCGCCAGCGTCGTCGCGATCTCCAGCGCGCGCTTGCGGCCATAGGCCAACTGGCCCGCCGGCACGGTGGCGAATTCGCCGAGCCCCACCTGATCGAGCAGTTCGCGGGCGCGCGCGTTGTAGCGGTCCAGCACCGATTCGGCGCGCCAGAAGTCGAAACTGCCGCCGCGGCCGCGTTGCAGCGCGACGCGGACATTCTGCAGCGCCGTCAGATGCGCGAACACCGCCGAAATCTGAAAGCTGCGCACGAGGCCGAGACGCGCCACCTCCGCCGGCCGCATGCCGGTGATGTCCCGCCCCTTGAAGCGGATCGTGCCGCGCGTCGGCGGCAGGAACTTGGTGAGCAGGTTGAAGCACGTGGTCTTGCCGGCCCCGTTGGGACCGATCAGCGCGTGGATCGTTCCGGTCTCGACGCGCAAATCGACCCCGTTCACGGCGACGAAGCCGCGGAACTCCTTGGTCAACCCGCTTGTCTCCAGGATGGTGTCGGACACCCCGGATGCCTCCCCAGGAGTTTGTGCTTATGGTGCTGCTTTGCACATGCAGCCCGCGGGCACAAGGCCGCCCAGCGGACCGCGCATGGCTAGCCCGAGGCGCGCGCCTCCACCGGCCCGCCGTCATGCAGGGCCAGCGCGGTGCCGATCAGCGCCACATGGCTGAAGGCCTGCGGGAAATTGCCGACCTGGCGGCGCCGCTGCGGATCATATTCCTCCGCCAGCAACCCGACATCGTTGCGCAAAGCGAGCAGCCGCTCGAACAGCGCCTCCGCCTCCTTCCGCCTTCCTTGCAGCGCGTAGTTGTCGGCCAGCCAGAAGCTGCAAGCCAGGAACGCGCCTTCGCCTTCCGGCAGCCCGTCCGCGCCGCGGCGCGTGTCGTAGCGCAGCACGAAACCGTCGGCCAGCAACTCCCGCTCGATCGCGGCGACGGTGCCGAGCACGCGGGGATCGTCGGGCGGCAGGAAATTCACCAGCGGCACCAGCAGCAGGCTCGCATCCAGGTCCTTCGAGCCGAAGAACTGCGTGAAGCTGTTGCGGTCGGCATCGAAGCCCTCGCGGCAGATGGTGGCGTGCATGGTCGTGCGCAGCTTGCGCCACTGATCCAGCGGTGCCGGCAGGCCGAAATTCTCGGCGCTGCGGATCGCGCGGTCGAAGGCGACCCAGGCCATGACGCGGGACAGCGTGAACGGCTTGCGGCCGCCGCGCGTCTCCCAGATGCCTTCGTCCGGTTCCTGCCAGATCTGCTCCAGATGGTCGACCAGGCTGCGCTGCAGGTCCCAGCTTGCCGGCGGCGCAGCAAGGCCGCCCTGGCGCGCGTGGTGCAGCGCATCCATCACCTCGCCATAGACATCGAGCTGCAACTGCGCATGCGCCGCGTTGCCGACGCGCACCGGGCGCGATCCGCGGTAGCCCGGCAGCCAGTCGGCCTCCCACTCGCGCAGATGCCGCTCGCCGGCGAGGCCGTACATGATCTGGATCTGGTCGGGCCGCCCCGCCACCGACCGATGCAGCCAGTCCCGCCAGCACTGCGCCTCCTCGAAATAGCCGGCATGCATGAAGGCGAGCAGGGTCAGGGTGGCGTCGCGCAGCCAGCAGAAGCGGTAGTCCCAGTTGCGCTGGCCGCCGATCTGCTCGGGCAGGCTGGTGGTGGGGGCGGCCACGATGCCGCCGGTGGGGTGGTAGGTCAGCGCCTTCAGGGTCACCAGGCTGCGATGGACCGCCGCCTGATAGCGGCCGCGATAGGTGCCCTTCCGGCTCCAGCGGGTCCAGAACCGCAGCGTCTCCGCCAGCGCGGCGCGCGCATCGATCGGCTTGGGCGGCCGCAGATGGCTGGGGCCGTGGGTCAGCACGAACGGGATGGTCTGGCCCTCATGCACCGTGAAGCGGGCGGTGGTGGTGAAGTCCTCCCCGGTCAGCGGCACGGTGGTGCGCAGCGCGGCGAGGTCCGGGCCGGCGATTGCCAGCAGCCCGCTGCCGTCAGGCAGGCGCGTCACCCAGGGCACGGTCGCGCCGAAATCGAACCGCAGCGCCAGCGCCATGCGCATGTCCACGCGCCCGCGCCGCCCCTCGACCAGCCGCACGACGGAGGAGGCATGGTTGCCGACCGGCATGAAGTCGGTCATCGCCACCTCGCCGTCGGCGGTGGTGAACACCGTCTCCAGCACCACCGATCCGTCGAGGTAGCGGCGCTGCACCCGTGCCGCACCGTCCTCGGGCGCGATCCGCCAGGCGCCATGCTGCGGTGTGCCGAGCAGGGCGGCGAAGCAGGCCGGCCCGTCGAAGCGCGGCCAGCACAGCCAGTCGATCGAGCCGGCCCGGCTGACCAGCGCCGCCGTCACGCAGTCGCCGATCAGCGCATAGTCCTCGATATCGGCGGGACCGGTGCCGAGAAACGCCGTTTCGTCCGCCATGCGTCAGCCGACCTGCCCGCCGATCCGGCCGGTATTGGTCGGACAGGAGCAGGGCGCGCCCGGCGCGGCCGGACGGTCGAGCGGGCAGACATAGGCGCCGGCATGGCAGGCCGGCCCGGCCATCCCCTCCCCCTGCTGCGGCTGCGCCGGCGGCTGGCCGGGCGGCGGGTAGTAGCCGGGCGGCGGCCCGTAGGCGGCCGGCGGCGGGGCATAGACCATCGGCGGCGGCGCATACACCACCGGCGGCGGCGCGTAATAGAACGGTGCCACCGCGGGGAAGCCGAAGAACAATCCGCCGCGCCACCACGCTTCGGCCGGCCCGGGGCGGAGCGCGAGCGTGGCGAGGGCGAGCAGCGGGAGGGAGAGCCAGGGGTTCAGGCGCATGGCGGCAGCATCCCATGCAGGTTGTGCGGACACGCCTCATAAGATAGTGTAGCGGCGCTGGGAACGCACCAGCCGGGTGACGGCGCCAGCCGAACTTGACTTCCCGGCAGCGTTTCAAGATATGAGCGTCGCGGTGCGCCGGGTTCGGCGCTTTTTGCCGTGGCGCCGCAATGGAAGCACAGCCGATTTGACCGATACCATCCCGTTGCAAGACCCGGAAGCCGCCCCGGCGGACCCTCCGGCGCAAGACGCCCCTGCCGCGCCGCCCGCGCCGGACGGGTTCGCCAGTCTCGGACTGTCGGACCCCATCCTGCGCGCGATCGCCGAGATGGGATACCGGGACCCGACGCCGATCCAGGCGCAGGCGATCCCGGTGGTGCTGATGGGCCGCGACGTGCTCGGGGTGGCCCAGACCGGCACCGGCAAGACCGCCGGGTTCACCCTGCCGATGCTGGACATCCTGTCCGGCTCGCGCGCCCGCGCCCGCATGCCGCGCAGCCTGATCCTGGAGCCGACGCGCGAACTCGCCCTGCAGGTCGCGGAGAACTTCGTCAAATACGGCAAGTACCTGCGGCTCACGCACGCGCTGATCATCGGCGGCGAGAGCATGTCCGACCAGAAGGACGTGCTGACCCGCGGCGTGGACGTGCTGATCGCGACACCCGGCCGCCTGCTCGACATGTTCGAGCGCGGCGCGATCCTGCTGTCCGACGCGAAACTGCTGGTGATCGACGAGGCGGACCGGATGCTGGACATGGGGTTCATCCCCGATGTCGAGCGTATCGTCGGCCTGCTGCCGGCGAACCGGCAGACGCTGTTCTTCTCCGCCACGATGGCGCCGGAGATCCGCCGCCTGGGCGACGCCTTCCTCAGCAATCCGCGGGAAATCTCGGTCACGCGTCCGGCGAGCGTCGCCACCACGATCATCCAGAAGATCACGCTGGTCGCCGAGCACGACAAGCGGGAGGCGCTGCGCCGGCTGGTGCGCAGCGAGGACGTGCAGAACGCGCTGATCTTCTGCAACCGCAAGCGCGATGTCGATGTGCTCTACAAGTCACTGACACGGCACGGCTTCTCGGTCGGCGCGCTGCATGGCGACATGGCACAACCGGTGCGCTTCGCGACGCTGGAGCGGTTCAAGGCCGGCGAGATCCGCCTGCTGTGCTGCAGCGACGTAGCGGCGCGCGGGCTGGATATCGGCGGCCTGTCGCATGTCTTCAATTTCGACGTGCCGATCCATGCCGAGGACTACGTTCATCGCACCGGCCGCACCGGCCGCGCCGGGCGGGAGGGTCGGGCCTTCACGCTCGCCACGCCGGAGGATCGTCAGCCGGTGGAAGCGATCGAAAAGCTGATCGGCGGCGCGATCGAGCGGATGCAGATCGAGGGTCTCGACCCGGTCGAATGGTCGGAGGACACCGGGCGCCGCGGCCGCGGCCGCGGACGGGCCAAGCCGGCCGCCGCCAAAGCGAAGCCGGAAGCCGCGAAGAAGCCGGAAGCCGCGAAACCGAAGAGCCAGCCGGCCGATCCGGCCCCCGCCGCGCCCCGCGCGGCCAGGAAGCCGGCCAGCCAGGAACCGCCCCGCGCTGCACCCGCGCGCCGCGATCCGCGCCGGCAGGACGACGACCGGGGCGACAACGTCGTCGGCTTTGGCGCCGACATCCCGGCCTTCATGCTGATTTCCGCGCGTCCGCGCCGCGGCTCCGCAACCCCCGAACCTGTCGAGGTCGAGGCATGAACGATGCCGTCAACGCCGACAAGCGCCGCCTTGCGTCCTTCGACTGGCAGGACGCACTGCTGTTCGACGGGCAGTTGACGGAGGAGGAGCGTGCGATCCGCGACGCGGCGCACGCCTACTGCCAGGAGAAGCTGCTGCCGCGCGTGCTGCTCGCGCACCGGCACGAGCGCTTCGACCGGGAGATCATGAACGAACTCGGCGCCCTCGGCTTCCTCGGCGCGACGCTCGACAGCCACGGCTGCGCCGGCGTGAACTATGTCAGCTACGGGCTGGTCGCGCGGGAGATCGAGCGGGTCGATTCCGGATATCGCAGCGCGTTCTCGGTGCAGTCCTCCCTGGTGATGTATCCGATCTGGGCGTTCGGCTCGGATGCGCAGAAGGACCGCTATCTGCCGCGGCTGCGCACCGGCGAATGGGTCGGCTGCTTCGGGCTGACGGAGCCCGATGCCGGCTCCGATCCCGCTTCCATGCGCACCCGCGCGCGCAGCGTCGATGGCGGCTTCGTACTCAACGGCTCGAAGACCTGGATCAGCAATTCGCCGATCGCCGACGTGTTCGTCGTGTGGGCGAAGGACGATGCCGGCGACATCCGGGGCTTCGTGCTGGAAGCCGGCATGAAGGGCCTCAGTGCGCCGAAGATCGAGGGCAAGTTCAGCCTGCGCGCCAGCATCACCGGCATGGTGATGATGCAGGACGTGTTCGTGCCGCGGGACAACATGCTGCCGGGGGTGAAGGGGCTGCGCGGCCCGTTCTCCTGCCTCAACAACGCGCGCTACGGCATCGCCTGGGGTGCGCTGGGGGCGGCCGAATTCTGCTGGCACGCGGCGCGCGACTACACCATGCAGCGGATGATGTTCGGCCGGCCGCTGGCAGCCACGCAGCTCATCCAGAAGAAGCTCGCCGACATGCAGACGGAGATCACGCTCGGCCTGCAATCGGTGCTGCGGCTCGGCCGGCTGCTCGACGAGCACCGGGCGGCGCCGGAGATGATCAGCCTGTGCAAGCGCAATTCCTGCGGCAAGGCGCTGGAGATCGCCCGCACCGCCCGCGACATGCACGGCGGCAACGGCATCGCCGACGAATACCACGTCATCCGGCACGTGCTGAACCTGGAGGCGGTGAACACCTACGAGGGCACGCACGACGTGCATGCGCTGATCCTCGGCCGCGCCCAGACCGGGCTTTCCGCCTTCGGGGGCTGAGCGCGGCGGCGCGGATCAGGGGAAGGCGCAGCCCGGGCGCAGGCCCAGCCACCGGAAGATCATCGCGGCGGGACAGACCCCGGTGATGCCCGCCTGGAGCATGTTCAGGCCCGCGAAGGCGACCAGCAGCAGCCACCACGGGCTGACCAGCCAGCCGAGCGCGAGCCCGGCAAGCACGACCAGGCCGGCGAAGCTCAGAACGGCACGATCGATCGACATAACAATCTCCTCTTGGTTACGCAGCACGGCCGGCGGCCGGCAGGTGGCGGCGCGCCCAGGACACGATGGCATTGGTGTCCATCGCCCCGGCGGTCTGCCCGACGACATGCCCGTCGCGCAGCAGGAACAGCGCAGGAATCCCCCGCACCCCGAGGCGCTGCACGATCTCGGGGGCGGTGTCGGCATTCAGCTTCAGCAGCCGCATGTCCGGCTCCAGCAGCGCGGCGGCGCGGGCGAAGGCGGGCGCCATCATCCGGCACGGCCCGCACCATGGCGCCCACACATCGAGCAGCAGCGGCATGCCGTCGCCCTTCATGTGCCGCTCGAACCCGGCCGCATCCACCTCGACCGGCTGGCCGGTGAACAGCGCATCATGGCAGGCGCCACAGCGCGCGGCCTGGGCGGGGCGGTTCGCCGGCAGCCGGTTCAGGGTGCCGCAATGCGGGCAGACGATCCGTGCATCGTTGTTCATGGCCTGCTCCTTCAGGACGGGTCGGTGACCGGCGCCTTCAGCTTGGCGATGTTGAGCTGCTTGAGCAGGAAGCGCTCGTAGAACGGCTCGCTCTCGCCGGTGCGCATCTTGCGCAGGAAGTATTTCTCGAACCCCACCTTCGCCAGATGCACCCAGGTGCCCTTGGCGGCCCAACTGACGTTGCGCGGCGGGATCTGCGGCTGGGCGACGAAGGCGACGCCGCCATCGCCGAAATCGGCGAGGCAGATGGCGTTCCAGGTGGCCTGCGTGCGCACCGGCTCGCCGCGCAGCAGGGCGCCGATGTTGCGCACCGTCGCGGTCGCCATCGACTCGATCATGAACCCGGTCTTCGGCACACCGACCGGCACCGGCGTCGGCCCGGTCGGCGGGATGGCGACGCAGACGCCGACGGCAAACACGTTCTGGTACGCCGGGTTGCGCTGGTGCTTGTCCACCAGCACGAAGCCGCGCGGATTGGTCAGCTTCTCGATGCCGCGCACCGCGGGCACGCCGCGGAAGGCGGGCAGCAGCATGGAATAGCCGAACGGCAGATCGTGCTGCCGGCGCACCGCCCCGGATTCGTCGAGCTCCTCGACATGCATCTGCCCCGCCTCGACCTTGCCGATGCGGGCATTGGTGATCCACTTGATGTGCCGACTGCGGAATTCGCTTTCCATCAGCCCCTTGGTGTCGCCGACACCGTCCAGGCCCAGATGGCCGATATACGGCTCGGCGGTCACGAAGGTGATCGGCACCTGGTCGCGAATCCGCCGCTTGCGCAGCTCGGTGTCCAGGATATAGGCGAACTCGTAGGCCGGCCCGAAGCAGGACGCGCCCTGCACCGCGCCGATCACCACCGGGCCGGGCGACTTGCAGAACGCCTCGAAGGCGCTATGCGCACGCTCGGCATGATCGACATGGCAGATCGACTGGGTGAAGGCGTCGGGGCCGAGGCCGGGGATCTCGTCGAACGCCAGGTCGGGGCCGGTCGCGATCACCAGATAGTCGTAGGCAACGGAGGTGCCGTCCTCCATCTCGACGCGGCTCTCCTCAGGCACGACGCGCCTGGCCCCCTGCGGCAGCAGCCTGATCTGCTTGCGCTGCATGGTGCTGGACAGGTCGATCTCGATATCGGCGCGCTTGCGCCAGCCGACCGCGACCCACGGGTTGGACGGGACGAAATGGTAGCGGCTGCCCTGCCCGATCACGGTCAGCCGGTCCTCCCGGCGCAGCACGGATGTCAGCTCGTAGGCCAGGATCGTCCCTCCCAGCCCGGCCCCCAGTACAACGACCTCAGCCATAACCGATCCTCCCGGCCGGGGGCGCCGCGCCCCATCGACCTGTTGACAATATATGCGAGACTTCGTAGATACGCAACTATGAAAGTTAACCCCAGCCTGATGCTCTCGGCGGCGGACAAGGCGAGCGACCTGCTGAAGTCGCTGGCCCATCCGTACCGGCTGCTGATCCTGTGCCAGTTGATCGACGGGGAACGCTCGGTGGGCGACCTGGCCGCCTTCCTGGCCGCGCGCGATTCCACGGTCTCGCAGCATCTGGCGCTGCTGCGCAAGGACGGGCTGGTCGATACCCGCCGCGAGGGCCAGACGATCTACTATTCGATCGCGTCCGCCGCCGCCGGCAGGGTGCTGGAGACCCTGTTTTCCGTCTATTGCGAGCCGGCGCCAGCCGGCCGCCGCGATTCGCCCGCCGCCACCCAATCCCAACCCAAACTCGCCGGAGAGTAGGATGTTCTGGAATCGCAGCAAATTCGCCGAACTCGATCCCGCGCAGGTGCAGTCGCTGCTGCACCGCGGCGACGTCCATCTGGTGGACGTGCGCGAACCGCACGAGCATGCTGCCGAGAGCATCGAAGGCGCGGTCTGCATGCCGATGTCCCGCTTCGATCCCAAGGCGCTGCCGCAGGACCCGCGGACGGTGGTGCTGCACTGCCTCAGCGGCAGCCGCTCGGCGCTCGCGGCATCGCTGTGCCTTCGGGCCGGGATCGCGGTGCAGAACATGAAGGGCGGCATCGCCGCATGGAAGGCGCATGGATTGCCCACACGGCGCCGGGGGGCGGCATGATCCGCCCTGCCGTGATCGCCTTCGCCGTGATCGCGCCGCTGCTGTCCGCGCAGGCCGAATCGCTGTTCACCGCCCGGCTGCGGCCGCTGGCGGACGAGAAGGCGGTGTTCGCGACCGTCGAAAGCCGCAACATCGTCGTCGCGCGCACCCGCATCGGCGGCACCGTGGTCCAGCTTTCCGTGAAGGACGGCGACGAGATCCGGCAGGGCCAGACGATTGCCGTCATCGGGGACGAGAAGCTGCAACTCCAGCTCCGCTCGCTGGATGCGCAGATCGCCGGGCTGAAGGCGCAGGTGGCGCAGGCGCAGGTGGATTTCGGGCGCCTCGACACGCTCGCCCGCACCGGCGCCGCCTCGCGCCAGCAGCTCGACCAGGCGCGCACCGCGCTCGATGTCGCCAACAGCGCGCTGGCCGCCCGCGTGGCTGAGCGGGCGGTGGTCGCCGAACAGGCGGGCGAGGGTGCGGTGCTGGCGCCCACGGCCGGCCGCGTGCTCCAGGTTCCCGTCACGCCAGGCACCGTGCTGCTGCCGGGCGAGCCGGTCGCCCGCATCGCCGAGGCGAATTTCGTGCTGCGGCTGAGCGTGCCGGAACGGCATGCGCGCACGCTGCGTGTGGGCGACCGGATCCGCCTCGACGGGACGGATATCGGTGCCGCCGGGCCGGTGTTCGGCAACGTCGTGCTGGTCTATCCGCAGATCACCGAAGGCCGGGTGATGGCCGACGCGCAGGCGCCGGGCCTTGGCAGCTACTTCGTCGGCAGCCGCATCCGCGTCTGGATCGCCGCCGGCGAGCGGCCGAGCTTCGTGATTCCCGCCAGCTTCCTTGACACCCGCTTCGGCCTGAGCTTCGTGCGCCGCAAGACCCATGACGGCGGCACGGAGGATATTCCGGTGCAGCGCGGCCGCGACATGCCCACGCCGGACATGCCGAACGGCGTCGAGATCCTGTCCGGCCTGCAGAATGGGGACGAGCTGGTCGGGCCATGAATCTCGGAATATCCGGCCGGCTGACGCGGGCCACGCTGCGCTCGCCGCTCACGCCGCTGCTGCTGCTCGCCGCGCTCGCGGCCGGGCTGGTGGCGCTGCTGACCATCCCGCGTGAGGAAGACCCGCAAATCCGCGTGCCGCTGGTGGACGTGATCGTCTCGGCGGACGGCCTGCATGCCGCCGACGCGGCGGAACTGGTGACGAAGCCGCTGGAAACGCTGCTGACCGCGATTCCCGGCGTCGAGCACGTGTACAGCGAGACGCAGGACGACCGCGTCATGGTCGCCGCCCGCTTCAAGGTCGGCACCAACGAGGACGATGCGGTCCTGCGCGTCAACGACAAGATCAACGCCAATCTGGACCGCATCCCGATCGGCATTCCGCAGCCGCTGATCGTCGGCCGCGGCATCAACGACGTCGCCGCCGTGGTGCTGACCCTGACGCCCACGCCGCAGGCCGCGCCGCGCTGGTCGCCGGCCGACCTGACGCAGTTGGCGCAGAAGCTGCAATCCGAGCTGGTCAAGATTCCCGACATGGGAATCACCTATCTTGCCGGCAGCGACCCGGAGGAAATCCGCGTCGAGCCGGACCCCGAGAAGCTGATGCTGTTCGGCGTCACGCTGCAACAGCTTGTCGGCAAGGTGCGCGAGGCCAACCGCTCCTTCGTCGCCGGCACGGTGCGCGATGCCGGCCGCATGCGCATCGTCGCCGGCGGGCAGACGCTGCTCGGCATCCCGGATATCGGCCTGCTGCTGATCGGCACGCGCGACGGGCGGCCCGTCTATGTGCGCGACGTGGCCACGGTGAAGGTGATGCCGAGCCCGATCGAGGCGCGCGTCTGGGCGTTCGGCCCGGACGGGTCCGCCCACTGGCAGCGCACGCCGGCGGTCAGCCTCGCGCTCGCCAAGCGGTCCGGCGCCAATGCGGTGACGATGGCCGAGACGGTGCGCGCGCGCCTCGCCTCCCTCAAGACGACGCTGATCCCCGCCGACATCCGCGTCGACATCACCCGCGACTACGGCGCGACGGCGAACGACAAGGCCAACGAGCTGCTGTTCCATCTCGGCCTTGCCACCGTCTCCATCGTCGTCCTGATCGCGCTCGCGATCGGCTGGCGGGAAGCGCTGGTCACGCTGGTGGTGATCCCCACCACCATCCTGCTGACGCTGTTCGCCTCGGAGGTGATGGGCTACACGATCAACCGCGTCAGCCTGTTCGCGCTGATCTTCGCCATCGGCATCCTGGTCGATGACGCGATCGTGGTGGTGGAGAACATCGCCCGCCACTGGGCGATGCGCGACGGCCGCAACCGCGCGACCGCGGTGGTCGAGGCGGTGGCGGAAGTCGGCAACCCGACGGTGGTTGCCACACTGACGGTGATTGCCGCATTGCTGCCGATGCTGTTCGTCTCCGGCCTGATGGGGCCGTACATGGCGCCGATCCCGGTCAACGCCTCGGCCGCGATGGTGTTCTCCTTCTTCGCGGCGATGGTGATCGCGCCGTGGCTGATGCTGAAGCTGGCGGGGTCGCGCGGCGCGGCGGGCCATGCCGCGCATGCCGAGGGCGAAGGCATGCTGGCGCGCGCCTATCGGGCGGTCGCGACGCCGATCGTGCGCAGCCGCTGGCGGGCGTGGACCTTCCTCGGCATCGTGGGCGTGGCGACGATCGCCAGCGGCCTGCTGTTCTACACCGAGGACGTGACGGTGAAGCTGCTGCCGTTCGACAACAAGTCGGAGCTGTCGCTGGTGCTCGACCTGCCGGAAGGCAGCAGCCTGGAGCGCACGGAACAGACGCTGTTCGCGGCGGCGCGCCTGGCCGCCGCGATGCCGGAGGTGACGCGGATGCAGGCCTATGCCGGCACCGCCCAGCCGTTCGACTTCAACGGCCTCGTGCGCCACTACTATCTGCGCAATTCGCCGGAACTCGGGGAGCTGCATATCGAGCTGAAGCCGAAATCCGACCGCGCGCGCGCAAGCCATGCCATCGCGCTCGACCTGCGCCACCGGCTGCAATCGCTGCACCTGCCGGAAGGCAGCGTGCTCAAGGTCGTGGAAGTGCCGCCCGGCCCGCCGGTGCTGGCGACGCTGCTGGCGGAAGTCTACGGTCCCGATGCCGCATCACGGCGGCAGGTGGCCGAGCAGCTCAAGGCGATCTTCCACTCCGTGCCGTATATCGTCGATGTCGATGACAGCTACGGCCATCCGCGGCCGCGCCTGCGCATCTCGATCGACCAGGACCGGCTGGAATTCCTCGGCGTCGCGCAGAGCGACGTGTACGACACGATCCAGATGCTGTTCGGCGGCGTCCCGGTGGGCTACTCGTACCGCGGGGAGGATCGCTTCCCGATCGGCATCACCGTCGGCCTGCCGCGCCGCGACCTGAGCTGGAGCGAGCAGCTCGGCGCGACGCCGGTTCCCGCCAACGCGCTGCCCGGCAATCGCGGCATCGTCGAACTGGGGGAAGTCGTGCATGCCGCGCCCGAACAGGGTTCGCGCGTGCTGTTCCGCCGCGACGGCCATTCCGCGGACATGGTGATGGCGGAACTCGCCGGCCGGTTCGAGGCGCCGATCTACGGCATGCTGGCGGTCGATCGCGCGGTGGCCGCGCATGACTGGGGCAAGCTCGGCACGCCGCCGGTCTCGCTGCGCGGACAGCCGGTCGATGAGACGCGGCCCAGCATCCTGTGGGATGGCGAGTGGGAAATCACCTACGTCACCTTCCGCGACATGGGCATCGCCTTCGGCGTCGCGCTGCTCGGCATCTACATCCTGGTGGTGGCGCAGTTCGGCAGCTTCCGCCTGCCGCTGGTGGTGCTGACGCCGGTGCCGCTGACGCTGATCGGCATCGTTCCCGGCCACTGGCTGCTCGGCGCGCCGTTCACCGCCACCTCGATGATCGGCTTCATCGCGCTGGCCGGCATCATCGTGCGCAACTCGATCCTGCTGGTGGACTTCATCCGCCACGTGCCGCGCGACGGGCTGTCGCTGCGGGAGACGGTGCTGGCGGCGGGCGCCATCCGCTTCAAGCCGATCCTGCTTACGGCACTGTCGGCCATGATCGGCGCGGCCACCATCCTGACTGACCCGATCTTCCAGGGGCTCGCGATCTCCCTGCTGTTCGGGCTCGCCAGTTCCACCCTGCTGACGGTGCTGGTGATCCCGGCGATCTATGTCGTGCTGCGCCGCGACAGGGAGGTGCCGGCCGGCGGCTGAGACGGGCGCGGGGAACGCTGGTGGAGGGGGTTGGATTCGAACCAA